>JBAYOE010000133.1:0-4595 GCA_041678405.1 Sphaerochaetaceae bacterium
ATATTTTTCAAGTGGATCAAGCAGAATCTTAGGGTGAAGACATTCTATGGAAACTCTGAAAATGCGGTAAAGACACAGATTTGGGTAGCGATATCTGTCTACGTCATGGTAGCAATTCTCAAGAAAAGACTGAAATTAGAGCAAAATCTCTATACAATTCTACAAATTTTTAGTGTGACTGTTTTTGAACAAATCCCTATAATACAACTATTTAAAAATTTCAACTACAAAGAATTTGACGACTCAGAAATTAAACAGTCGACTATCATGGGCAAAAAGGAGAGTGGATTATATCGTGAACTAATAATTCACCCGGGAGAAACTTTAAAGGAGGTTCTCGAGATAAAGGGCATGAGCCAAAGAGAACTAGCTATCAGAACCGATGTAAGTGAAACCCACATCAGCAATATCGTTGGAAAGAAAAAAGGTATTTCCGTTGGATTTGCTAAAAAACTGGAGTATGCTCTGTCAATCGATTCCGGTTTTTGGATTAATTTACAGGCAAACTATGACCGGGAACTGACAGATTATGAAGAAGTTAACGGAATAACCAAAGAAGAACTCAATATCCTTAAAAACCTGAAACAGGTAATAAAATATCTTAAAAATTTAGGATACATCCCTAATGAGGCTGACGGAGCATCTTTGGTTATAGAAATAAGAAAGCTACTTAATATAAGCACTTTGTTAAGAATCCCAGATATTTCAGGAACACTGGCTTATAGATTAGGTTCAAAAGCTAAAATAGATGATTTTGTTTTATTTGCTTGGCTCAGAATCTGCGACTTGATGAATGAAAAGAGACTAAAAGGGATTCCTGTAGATTTAGATTTGTTAAAAGAGGAAATTCCTGCTTTAAAAAGTTTGATGTTTGAAGAGGAGCAAAATATAGTTAAAGGCTTAGAAAATATTCTTGAAAAATGTGGAATTAATTTTCTTTTGGCTCAAAACTTTGAAGGGGCTCCTGTCCAAGGAATCATTAAGTCCAACAGAGATGGCTCTTTAACTCTAATTATGACTAACAGACAAAAATTTGCCGATATTTTTTGGTTTAGCTTTTTTCACGAGATAGCTCATATCTTAAATGGTGATGTCAGCAATTGGCATATTGAATGTGGATTGGAACAAAACGAAAAAGAAAATATGGCTGATGCTCTTGCTGCTAAACTTCTATTAGACTCCAAGAAATATAGGAGCTTCGTTAAATCGGGTGATTTCTCTATCGATGCAATCGAATTTTTTTCTGAGGTTATTAATGTTCCCCCATTTATTTTGATTGGGCAGTTACAAAAAGAGGGATATCTGAATTACAGCGATTTTCCAGACAAAAAAAGAAGATACGAGTTCTTTTAATAAATGCAGAAATTATTAAGCTGCTGAAAGTTGATTGTTTGTAACAAAATTATTACAACCAAACACATTTTATGCTACGATGCCCCCATGGATACAAATGTTAATGATAAAACCTCCCTGATACTCCATGGGCATTTTTATCAACCGCCTAGAGAAAACCCATTGGTTGACCTTATTCCCAAGCAGAGTTCAGCTAAACCTTACAGTAACTGGAATGAGAGAATTTATGATGATTGTTACAGGGCAAATGCCTTTAGCCGCTATTTGGATACCCATTCTCGCGTACGTGATATCGTTAATAACTATAAATATATTTCGTTTAATTTTGGGCCTACCCTCCTAAGCTGGTTGCAGAAATACCACCCAACTGCCTATGAAAAAATATTGGAAGCCGATAAGGCGTCGATTGAGCGGCTTGGTTTTGGTAATGCCATTGCCCAATCCTACAACCATACAATTTTACCGTTATCCAACCCAAGAGATTCAGAAACTCAAATTCTTTGGGGAATCGATGATTTTACCAGCCGTTTTAAAAGGGCTCCGTTGGGTTTGTGGCTCCCGGAAACAGCAATATCCAGTTCGGTAGTTTCTCAATTGGCAAAAGCCGGTATCTCTTTTGTTATCCTATCGCCTTGGCAATGTAAAGCGATTGAGACCTCTGATAAAGAGTTTAAGAGTGTCGATGCAACCGAAGTTCCTTACTGGGAACCCTTTATTTTAGAGGGAACAAACGGCTCAAATCTCTCTGCTTTTTTTTATTACCCCGATTTAGCTTCTTCAATCAGTTTCGGACATATGCTCAGAGATGCCGATGCAATGTATAACAAATTGTTGGAGATGAAAAACAACAACAAAGCTCCCCTTATTCATACCGCTACTGACGGTGAAATTTATGGTCATCATGAACCTTTCGGGGATATGGCTTTGGCTGCTTTAATCAGAAAAGTCACTGAAAACAACTCATTTGAACTGACTAATTACAGCGCTTATCTAGAAAAAAACAGGCCTAAGAGGCGGGCTGTTTTGCACGACGGAGAGGATAAAAAAGGAAGTTCATGGTCATGCTCTCACGGTGTTTCAAGGTGGTACAAAGATTGCGGATGTCATACCGGAGGTGAAAAGGGGTGGAATCAGAAGTGGAGAACTCCTTTAAGGGAAGCTTTTGATAATTTAGCGACAAAAATTGATGCTATTTACGATGAGTCTATAAACCATATTTTTAAAGGTAAGGTTGACCCAATAACCCTCTTAAATGGCTACAGTTCTGTTATAAGCAAAAGAGAAGATGCCCTCTCTTATATTAAAAAGTGGGAAAAAATCGGCGGCATAACTATTACCAACAGGCAAGAAGTTGCCACCCTATTAGAAGGACAGCGATTAAAACACTACAGTTTCACTTCATGCGGTTGGTTTTTTAGTGACATTGCAGGAATTGAACCGACACAAAATATATTTTTTGGTGTAAGAGCTCTCTCTTTATACAGCCAATTTACAAAAGAGGATCTCCTTAAAGAGTTCCTTAATACACTTTCTGAGGCTAAAAGCAACAAAAAATATGAGGGGAGCGGGAAAAACATCGCTTTGCATCACCTTGAAAAAGATCCAGGGGAAGTAGAAGCTGCAGCTTATTTTCTTATGAACCAAAATTTTGGTCGAAAAGAAGATTATAAAAAGATGTACGGGAAATATGAGCTGATAGCTTTTAATACTTTAGCTGATAATAAATTTGCCTGTGAAGTGACTGATACCGTTACTTTAAAGAGTGATTATGTTGTCATGGATGTAAATGCCGATATCCATTTTGGCTATCAAGTCTCAATGCAGTTTTTGGATACTTTAACAAAAAAGCCGCTGGTTAAAGAGTTTGGGGTCGCTCAAATACCCGAAGCGATGCTTGAGGAAGCTTATAAATGGATTGAATTATCGCTCAGCCGAATAAGCGATGAAGAGCTTAAACATATAGCTGAGGCAATCAGACACTACTCCCTGTTATCAAAGAGTGGTAATTATGCAATTAATGATTCTCTCTACATCGAGAATATGGGAACATGTTTAAGAGCCCTGCGCTCCTTATTTACAACTCCGGACACCCTCCCGTGGACAGCCAAACGAGAAAGTATCTGTTATCTTTTAGGCTTCATTAAAAGAAAAGGACGCCGTCACGAAAACGAAATTGTCGATGAGATTTTCACCCAAGAGATTGAAAGAGTTGCTTCGGTTATAAATTCCGAAGGTTTTACGTATGATAACGGATCGTATCTGTTGGAACTTCTTAAAGTTGCCTCCACTCAGGAGATTTCTGTCTCAACGACAATAGCCCAGGAAGCTCTTTACGATTATATAATAGGGGATAAAAAAGATACGTTGGTTACACCGCTTACCGTTGAACTGATAAATCAATTGAAAGTGGCTCTTAATTTCTCGCTTGAGATTAATTGATTAAAGTCTCGGCATGTTTTATTGCAGCTTCCCCCTCTTTATCGCCGCTAAGCATCCTAGCCAACTCTTTAACTCTCTCGGATGAACTGACTTCACCGATTTTAGTGTAGGTTCGTCCCCCAATCGTCTCTTTATTAACGACAAAATGGGTCTGGGCTTTCGATGCAATACTGGCAAGGTGTGTTATGGCAATAACCTGACGGCTTTTTGCCAATTCAGCCATTTGAGAGCCTACGTCAAGGGCAACTTTTACGCCTATCCCGGCATCAACTTCATCAAAAACAAGGGTTTGAATATCATCTGCCTCCGAAAGAACCGTTTTAATGGCCAACATCACTCTAGAGAGTTCTCCTCCCGATGCAATCTCTTTAAGATTTTTTAGCGGTTCCCCTAGGTTGGCTGAAAAAAGGAAGTTTATATAATCAATTCCACTGAAACGCCTCTCTCCCTGTTTAACTTCAACACAAAAGTTAACATCAGGCATTCCCAGTAAACTGAGTCTGCTTTGGATAAGTTTCTCCAGTTTTTTGGCCGCTTCTTTACGCTTATTGCTTAAAGACTGTTCCAAATTTGAAACCACTATTTCTTGTTCTTTAATAATTTTTTCTGTTTTTGTTAAGTTGTCGGTACTGTTTTCCAGGTTATCCAGCTTATTTTTACTTTCATCCAAAAAAGAGATTACGTTTTCCAAAGTGGGGCCGTACTTTCTTTTAAGACGCTGAATCAAAGCCAATCTGTTTTGCTTCTCATCCAAAAGAAATTGGGAGAAACTGAGGGAGTTAAGCCTCTCTTTAGCCGTATCG
>JBAYOE010000134.1:0-4508 GCA_041678405.1 Sphaerochaetaceae bacterium
CTCGACGAACTGACCGATGAAACAATAAAGAACTGTGATGTAACTTTCCAAAGGATTATCTCAATAGTTAATTCATACTTGGCGGAACTTAACAGTAAAACCGAACAAACAAAACAGTTGATAGAGGCTCTAAACGACGCTTCCTCTAAAAGTATTGAAAATATTGTAGCTCAATTTAACAAACTCAAAGACGATTTTGAAGATCAGAACAGCTCTTTGGAAAACTTAAAGTCTTCTTTGGAAAGTGAGATTATAAGTTTGGCTAAAGAAAAAGAAAACCTTGAAGAGTCAATATTTGAAAAAGAGGAGAAACTTCAAGAAACCTCTGCCCAGTTAGACCTCCTTGAAGAAAAAAAGGGAGAACTTATAAACGAATTTCCATTATTTGAAAATGATGAAGAGGAGTCAGAATCACTTCAAGTATTCGACGAAGAGAGTTCTTCCGATATTTTTTATGAGACAGAACCGAAAGAAGAAGAGTTTTTCTTTGATGAAACATCCGAGTTCTATGAGTATGAAAAAGAGGTTGAAAGCAGTGAGTCTTTAGAGCAAAAGGATTATCTGGAAGAAAATGAGTTTGTCGAAGAAGAGGAGCCTCTTTTAGAGATTGAAAGTGAAGAAGAGCTACCCATTGAAGATGATGAAGTTGAATGTATTGAAGAAGAGCAAGAGGACGAAGAAGAGGAAGAGATAATTATCATTGATGAATAAGTAAAGTCAAAACGACTTGACGATACCTTTTTACTATTAGTATGTTTTGAACGACTGCCAGAGGCCAAGGTGGCTATAATTAGACATTTACATCTCCTCACATTTGGCAGAATTAAGATAAAAAAATTACAGGGTAGTTATGAGCAAAGAAGATGTGATGCAAACAGATGCAGAAGAGAAAAACACTGAAGGCGGAAACGAAGAAGCTCTTAGTCCTCAAGAGGCTCAGATTGTGGCATTGGAAGAGGAAAATGAGAGCCTGAAAAAAGAGATGGAATCTCAAAAAGATGAGTTTACCCGAAAAGTTGCCGATATGGATAATTATCGAAAACGGCTAATCAGGGAAAAAGAGGCAGCCATTCAATTTGCCAATGAGCGTTTAATAAACGACATTATCCCTATTTTGGACGATTTTGAAAGGGCTATTGAGGCTGGGCAGCAGACAAACGATGTCAGCTCTTATGTTGATGGGTTAAAGCTTATACAGACCCATTTTCTTGAGATGTTAGATCGTAACTGGGGTCTTAAAAGGATGGATGAGATTATCGGAAAAGAGTTTTCCCCCCATGAGCATGAAGCCATGCTGATGGAGGAGTCTGAAAAATACGAAAACGAAACCGTTCTTGCCGAATTACAAAAGGGTTATTATCTTCATGATAGGGTTTTACGGACGGCGAAAGTGAAAGTCGGAAAGCCCGCCCAAAATGGGTGAATTAATCGAAACAAGGATAAATTTTGATTGTCAATCTTTTTAATTGAAAGGTGAACTGCTCAAGGAGAAAAATAAGATGGGAAGAGTAATAGGAATTGATTTAGGAACAACCAACTCTTGTGTAGCCGTGATGGAAAACGGCGATTCAATAGTAATTCAAAATTCAGAGGGACAGAGAACAACCCCCTCTATTGTAGGTTTTACGGCAAAAGGGGAGCGCTTGGTTGGGCAACCCGCTAAAAACCAAATAGTGACAAACGGAGAAAACACCGTCTACTCTATTAAAAGATTTATGGGTCACCGTTTTTCTGAAATACCAAGTGAAATCGCAAAGGTTCCTTATAAAGTAAAAGCGGGGCCTTCAGATGAGATACGCCTCACTATCAGAGACAAAGAGTACTCTCCGCAGGAGATTTCGGCTGCTGTTTTGCAGAAAATGAAAAAGACAGCCGAAGACTATTTGGGAGAAACTGTAACCGAAGCCGTGATTACCGTTCCGGCTTACTTTAACGATGCTCAGAGGCAGGCTACAAAAGATGCCGGTCGAATTGCCGGTTTAGATGTTAAGAGAATTGTCAACGAGCCTACGGCAGCTGCTTTGGCTTATGGTTTGGGTAAAGATGCCAACAAAGAGGAAAAAATAGCCGTTTATGATTTGGGCGGAGGCACTTTCGATATCTCTATCTTAGAGTTGGGCGACGGTGTTTTTGAGGTTAAGTCGACCAATGGGGATACCCATCTCGGAGGAGACGATTTCGATCAAAAAATCATCGATTGGTTGGTTGAAAACTTCAGAAAAGAGAGTGGCATCGATTTATCAAAAGATAAAATGGCAATGCAGAGACTCAGAGAAGCTGCCGAAAAAGCAAAGATCGAACTCTCCAGCACCTTAGATACCTCAATTAATCTTCCATACATAACAGCAGATGCATCCGGACCTAAACACCTGCAGATGAACCTCTCAAGAGCAAAATTTGAGCAGATGGTTAATGGCCTTGTTGAAAGGAGCCGCAAACCTTGTCTTAACGCCCTTAAAGATGCAGGGTTGTCCCCTGCCGATATTGATGAGGTTATCTTAGTCGGAGGATCTACCCGAATTCCGGCTGTTCAGGCTCTGGTAAAAGAAGTTTTCAAAAAAGAGCCCCATAAAGGGGTTAACCCCGATGAAGTTGTCGCCATGGGAGCAGCCATCCAAGGCGGAATCCTCGGCGGTGATGTTAAAGACGTTCTTTTGTTGGATGTAACTCCTCTCTCATTGGGTATCGAGACTTTGGGCGGAATTTGTACAAAGTTGATTGAGAGAAATACAACTATACCAACCAGAAAGAGTCAAATATTCTCGACTGCTGCCGACAGTCAAACTGCTGTCTCCATCCACGTTCTTCAGGGTGAAAGAGAGATGGCCAGCCAAAACAGAACATTGGGAACTTTCGATTTAGTCGGAATTCCTGCCGCTCCGAGGGGAGTTCCTCAGATTGAGGTGGCCTTCGACATTGATGCCAACGGAATAGTGCATGTAAGTGCCAAAGACCTGGGCACCGGAAAGGAGCAGAAAATCAGAATTGAATCTTCTTCGGGTCTCTCCGAAAATGAAATTGAGAAGATGGTTAAAGATGCAGAGATTCACGCAGAGGAAGACAGACTCGAGAGGCAGAGAATTGAGGCCCGCAATGAAGCCGATAACCTGATCTACTCTACCGAGAAATCGCTGAAAGAGCACGGCGATAAAATTTCACAGCAGGAGAAGGCAAATATAGACAGCGCCCTTGAAGATTTGAAAGGGGTTCTTTCCAACAATAACGTTGAAGAGATAAAGGCTAAAACCGAAGCTCTGCAGCAAGCTGCTTACAAATTAGCCGAAGAGATGTATAAAGCCGGTGCAGCACAACAGGAAGCAACAGACGCCCCTTCGGAACAAAACTCATCACAAAGTTCCGATTCCGGTGATGATGGGGTTGAAGATGCCGACTTTGAAGTTGTAGATTAGCAGTAAATTATTGAAGGAAGTATTACATCGTGGCTAAGCGGGATTATTACGAAGTCTTGGGTGTCGATAAAAAAGCGACCCATGATGAGATTAAAAAAGCTTATCGAAAATTGGCGGTCGCCAACCACCCAGACAAAAATCCGGGCGATAAAAAAGCTGAAGAACGTTTCAAAGAGGCAACCGAAGCTTACGAGATTCTCAGCGATGAAAAAAAGCGCCAAGCTTATGACCAGTTTGGGTTTGCCGGTGTGGATGCCGGCGGACCTCAAGACTATACAAATGTGTATCGGGATTTCAGCGATCTCTTCGGAGGCGGATTCGGTGATATTTTTGAATCCTTCTTCGGCGGCGGAGGGCGTAGAACAACCCGCTCCTCCCGATCTCCCGCAGGAGGGGCGAGTCTCCGTTACGATATAGAGATAGATTTTAAAGAGGCTGTTTTCGGGACTAAGGTGGATATTAATTATATGCACCAAGTCCACTGTTCAACCTGTAAAGGAACCGGAGCAAAAGGAGCATCCGATAAAAAGATTTGCCCCACATGTAACGGTATGGGTCAGATTGCCCGTAACAGCGGTTTTTTCTCAATTGCCAGCACATGCCCCACCTGTCATGGAGAGGGGTATGTAATTGAGAATCCCTGTAGCGAATGTCATGGTTCGGGTCTGATGCGAAAGCAGCAGAAATTAAAAGTTACGATTCCAGCCGGAGTCGATACAGGTAACAGAATCACATTGGCGGGGATGGGGGATGCCGGTGCCAACGGGGGCCCTTCCGGAGATCTTTTTGTCTATGTAAATGTAAGAGCCCACCAATATTTTGAGCGTTCCGGAACCGACTTATACTGCCAAATACCAATCTCCTTTACCCAAGCTGCCCTTGGAACTGAGATTGAAGTAATGACGATAGACGATGCAAAAGTTAAATTAACTATCCCTTCGGGAACCCAGAATGGAAAAGTACTGAGACTTAGAAATAAGGGAGTTCCGAAATTACGAAGCAGTGCAGAGCAGAGGGGGGATATGTATATAAAACTGGTTGTGGAAACTCCCCGTAAGTTAAACAGAGAGGCTAAAAAACTGCTTAACCAGTTGTCGA
>JBAYOE010000135.1:0-4502 GCA_041678405.1 Sphaerochaetaceae bacterium
CACTCCTGTTTTCTTTTTCCGGGATCCCATGCTTTTCCCAGATTTAAACCACGCCGTAAAAAGGGACCCAAGAACAAATATGCGGAGTGCTCAGAATAACTGGGACTTTTGGTCAATGCTTCCTGAGGCTCTGCACCAAGTGACAATTACGATGGGGGATCGGGGAATCCCAAAATCTTATCGCCACATGGACGGTTTTAGCTCTCATACTTACTCTTTTATTAACGCAAGGAATGAGCGATTCTGGGTGAAATTTACCCTAAAAACCGAACAGGGAATTGAGAACTTAACCGACCAAGAAGCCGCTGAAATCGTAGCCAAAGATCGGGAATCTCATCAGAGAGACCTCTATGAAGCCATAGAAAACGGAAAATATCCCAGATGGAGAATGTATGTTCAGATTATGAGTGAACAAGAAGCTCTTAAGCACAAAGACAACCCCTTTGATTTGACAAAGGTCTGGTTCCACAAGGAATATCCACTTCATGAAGTAGGCTACTTCGAATTGAACAGAAATCCCGATAACTATTTTATGGATGTCGAACAAGCTGCATTCAACCCAGCCAACATTGTACCGGGTATCGGCTATTCCCCCGACAGGATGCTTCAAGGACGCCTCTTTTCTTATGGGGATGCTCAAAGATACCGCTTAGGAGTCAACCACTACCAAATTCCGGTAAACAAAAGTAAAGTTAAAACCAACCATTACCACAGAGACGGTTTCATGAGAGTTGACGGAAACTTTGGCAGCAGTGTCCATTACAACCCTAACAGCTACAAAATGTGGGCAGATCAAAACGTTTTAGCCGAAAAAGCGTATGACGGACAAGGACCGGTAGACCACTACGATTATAGAGAAGATGACCATAATTACTATGAACAAGTCGGCAAGCTGTTCAATTTAATGGGGAAAGAGGAAAAAGAACGTCTTTTTGATAATACCGCCCGCAATATGTGCGGCACTACTGAGTTGGTTAAAAAAAGACATATCCGCCACTGTGCTTTAGCTGACATTGAATACGGCAAAGGAGTCGCCAAAGCTTTAAAGATAGATTTTGCATCTGTCGATTTAAATGATACCTACGGCGCCCGTGCTTAAAAGTTGATCTTTTAAATTTTGGCTGCTTCAAATTAAGGTTTGGAGCAGCCTTTTTTGCAAACACATAATATTTTTATTTAACTCATCATCTGATTACAAAAGAATTTAAGTGTAAAATATTAACTCTATTGACACCTTGTAAATTGCAAAATAGACTCAGTTTAACTAAAAGGATTTTAATAATTATGTTTACGACAAGTTGGGAAAACAGATACTCTCTTCCCCGTTTACCGGTAGTCACAAAAAGAGCGATGGTTGCAACGAGCCAGCCCACCGCAGCACAAGCAGGCATTTCCATCATTGAGAGAGGAGGTAATGCCATTGATGCGGCAATCGCAGTTGCAGCTGCACTGACTGTCGTAGAACCGACTTGCAACGGCATAGGCGGAGATGCTTTTGCGATAGTTTGGTTTGAAGGAAAAATGTTTGCCCTTAACGGAAGCGGCCCTGCCCCCTCTTCCATCTCCATCGAAGCTTTGAAGCAGAGAGGATTTTCAAAAATGCCCCAACGGGGCTGGGAGACTGTAACCGTCCCCGGTATTCCGGCTTCTTGGGCTGCTCTCAGTAAAAGATTTGGGAAATTACCGTTAACAGAAACTTTAAAACCTGCCATAAAGTTGGCAAATGAAGGCTATGCAGTCTCTTACAACCTGGCAGCTTTATGGGAAAAATCTTACACAGAGTACAAAGAAAAACTCAACAAAGAGGAGTTTAGCAACTGGTTTACAACATTTGCTCCCAACGGCAGAGCCTTGCAGTGCGGTGAAATTTATTCAAGCATAGACCACGGCAGAACCCTTGACTTGATTGCAAAAACCGATGCACAGGCATTTTATAAAGGGGAATTAGCCGAAAGAATCGACCATTTTTCTAAACAGTACAATGCTTTTATTACCAAAGAAGATTTGGCAAATTATAATGTGGAGTGGATAGAGCCTTTAAAAGCCGATTACAGAGGCTTTGATGTGTGGGAAATTCCTCCTAACGGGCAGGGAATATCTGTGCTGATGGCTCTAAATATTCTAAACGAGATTCCTTACATTAAACAACAGGATGAGACTTTCACCCACTATATGATTGAGGCAATTAAACTAGCCATGGGCGAAGCCAGTCACAGTATAACGGAAGCTAAACTGATGAAAACAACAACAGAGCAGTTACTCTCTTGCGGCTGGAGTCAAAAGGCAAGAAACAGAATAGGGCAAAATGCCCTTAATCCAAGTCTAGAAGAGATTCCAAAAGGAGGAACAGTCTATTTGGCAACCGCTGATGAGGCGGGCAATATGGTCTCCTACATCCAAAGCAATTATGAAGAGTTTGGTTCGGCATTGGTTGTTCCCAAAACGGGCATTGCTTTACAAAACAGAGGATCTAATTTCTCGTTAGACCCAAATCACATAAACGCCCTAGCCCCCGGCAAAAAAACTTACCACACTATTATTCCCGGATTTATCACTAAAGACGGTCTTCCCGTCGGCCCCTTTGGAGTAATGGGTGGGTTTAATCAACCCCAGGGGCATTTGCAAATTCTTTCCAATCTGATTGATAAAAAACTCAATCCACAGGCTACTCTAGATGCTCCGCGGTGGAGATGGTTACAAAACAAGGAAATCTTAGTAGAAACTCACTTTCCCCTCCACATCAAAAAAGAGTTGCTAAAAAGGGGTCATAAAGTAGAAACCTCTATGGATTTAGGGCTGTTTGGCAGAGGTCAAATAATTTTACGCAAATCTGAAAATGGGTCTTTAATAGGCGGATGTGAAAGCCGCACAGATTCGTTGATAGCTGTTTTATAAAAAAACAAGTCAGGGTCTTTGATAGCGTTTCTATCTATGCCCTGACTCTCCTGTTAGAAATCGTACTGTCCGTTGTGAGTTTGTTTATATCTTATACAAATTTGACCAAAGCCAAAGCAACGGAGACTACACCAGCGATTATTCCAAAATAAGCTGCAAACCAAGTTACTTTTTCCATGCTGTTACTCCTTTGTATTTATTTCTCTTTACGATTTGAATATACAAAATTATAAAAAAAGAATCAATAGGTTTTAATAAATTTCTTTAATTTATTTTTATATTTACCATACTATTTATTAAAAATTATTATGATATCATCAATTTATCAGAATAAGACTAATCCCAAGTTAAACGTTTCACTTTTTATTTTCTTATCACATAAAGAGTTCTTGTTTCTTAAAGTTATTATCTTTGTTTAAACGTATATAAATTTTTGCTATACTCTCCTGTAGGAGAACTTTATGGTTTTAGATAATATTTTATCTTTTATCTCTTTGTGGTATGTCAAAGCAACTTTATTTGTCGGTTTTTCTATTTTAATTTTAGTTATTGCCAACATTATCTTGAAACGGCAAATTAGTTTTTTTGAAAAAAAAGAGGCCGCTTCTCATAAAGTAAACTTAATTCCTTTTTTGCATCTTTTAAAGAAAATTGTATTACCGCTGCTTTTTCTACTGCTCCTTCATATTGCTTTTCAGTTGTTCCCGATTAATGAAAAAATCCATACTTATTTCTATTTTGCCTTTAGCATCTTAATGACACTTATAATTATCAGGTCAATTAACAAAGGGATAGAAATAGGCTTTAGCCGCTACTTCAGCAAAAACAGCGCCCATGATGAAAGTGAAAAAACAATAAAACCACTCATCTCTTTTATTAAATTTCTCCTTTGGGTTGTTGGAATAATTTTTCTTTTGGGTAACATGGGGCTTGATATCAGTACAGCCATTGCCGGTTTAGGGATAGGCGGTATTGCCATTGCAATTGCGGCTCAGGGAATTTTAGGGGATCTCTTTAACTATTTCGTTATCTTTTTTGATAAACCTTTTATGTTGGGAGATTTTATTATCTTTGACGACAAATCGGGAGTTATCGAGAAAATCGGAGTTAAGTCGACCCGGATAAGAACCCTTAACGGAGAAGTTTTAGTAATCTCCAACAGTGATTTAACCTCAAAGCCTATCCATAATTATAAACAGATGCAAAGGCGCCGGGTTATTTTTAACGTTGCTATCCCGTTTGAAACTGAAAGCAGTTTGGTAAAGGAAGTTCCCTCTTTAATAAAAGAGTCTGTTGAGAAAGTAAATTTAGTTGAGGGAATTGCCTTTGACAGGTCCCATTTAAATAACTTCGGCCCCTATGCCCTGAATTTTGAAACAGTCTACTATGTCCCATCGTCGAATTATGGTTTGTATATGGACATTAATCAGCAAATTCTTCTAAATATCTTAAGTATTTTTAGCAAGAAAGGGATTAAATTAGCCTACCCAACACAAAAGCACTACAAGTTAAATTAGGATTGGTTATTAATGATTAGAATTCAACAGGTTAATTCAAAACATTTGCAAAAACTCTTTTTCACATTTCCACTCACTCTGTACAAAGAG
>JBAYOE010000136.1:0-4501 GCA_041678405.1 Sphaerochaetaceae bacterium
AGGAGATTGTCGATTCTTTGGAGAGGTTAAACATAAACGTTTTGATTACCATCGGAGGTGACGGAACTCTCAGAGGAGCCTGGGAGATTGGAGAAGAGGTTAAAAAGAGAAATCTAAAAATAGTGGTTATCGGGGTACCCAAAACTATCGATAACGACCTCTCTTTTATTCAGACCTCTTTTGGTTTTGACACTGCGGTAACCGAAGCTGTTCCTGCTGTTAGGGGAGCCCACACCGAAGCAAAGGCCTCAATAAACGGAATAGGGTTGGTGAAGGTAATGGGACGGGAATCGGGCTTTATCGCAGCCAGTACAGCATTGGCAATGAGTGATGTAAATTTCTGTCTGATTCCGGAAAACCCCTATGATTTAGAAGGAGCAAACGGCCTTTTAGCCCACCTGAGAAAAAGGATGCTTGACCGCTCCCATGCCGTTATTTTAGTTGCCGAAGGGGCCGGTCAAAATCTAATGGAACAAACAGGAAAAAGAGATGCTTCGGGAAACAAAAAATTTGCCGACATCGGACTATTCTTAAAAGAGAAGATAGAGCAGTTCTTTAAAGAAGAAAAAATCGAGATGAGCTTAAAATATATAGACCCCAGTTACATTATAAGAAGTGCGCCGGCTAATCCAAACGACTCCATTTATTGTTCAAGGCTGGGAGCCCACGCTGTTCATGCCGCAATGGCAGGAAAAACACAAGCTTTAATATCGCTGGTAAACAATAAGTTTGTCCATATCCCTATAAAAGTGGCAGTTTCAGAGCGAAACCATGTCTCAACGGAAGGGTCTCTTTGGAGGGATGTTTTGGAAAATACACGACAGCCGGCTTCGATGAAGAATTAGGGCTAAATGTGATAAACCCAACTGGTTATATTCTTCAAAGAACATTAAGTTTGATAAATTTTATTTAAATGTAAATTTTGAGGTTTTTAGCAATTTTGTTGTGAAAATACTTTGAATAATTATTTTTTAAAATATTTAAAAAAGGACTTGATTAATTTTAATTAAATCGTTAAATTTTCATCGAAAGGAAAGAATAAGTGGAATAATCCATTTACATAGATGATTCCCAATTTTATTAACTTTTCATAACCTCCTTTTTGTTACCCCCTAGGTTTAACCTCCTTTTCCCTAGGGGGCTTTTTTTATCTCTAAAAGAGAATCTCCATGTAAGCTTTTAAGATTTCATCCCCTTCGCCGTTGGCTAACACTTTATCGGCAAGAACTTTTCCTAATTGAACTCCTTCCTGATCGAAACTGTTAATATTCCAAATCAGTCCCTGAAACATAACTTTATTTTCGTAATGGGCTAAAAGGGAACCCAGTTCTAAAGGAGTCAGTTTCTGAGCGTAAATTAAGGAGGAATAGCGGTTGCCCAAAAATCGCTTGTTGGCATTTTTGTCCTCTTTTCCTCTGGCAAAAGCTACAATTTGGGCAATTAAATTTGCTACCAGTTTAACTTGACTTGTGGAGTTTTTAACTTCCACATCAAAATTTCTTTGGTTCTCTTTGAATCCTATAAACTGCAGAGGGACAGTATCGGTTCCTTGGTGTAAAAGTTGGTAAAATGAGTGTTGACCATTTGTTCCCGGTTCTCCAAAAATAACAGGTCCTGTTTGGTAGTTGATTGCATCTCCAAAACGGTTAACCTGTTTGCCGTTACTCTCCATATCAAGTTGCTGAAGATGGGCGGCAAAACGGATTAGGGCCTGACTGTAGGCCAATATTGCACTTGTGGGCAATTTTAAAACGTTCCTTAAGTAGACTCCGATAAGGGCATCCAAAAGGGGACCGTTCTTTGTAACATCACTTTCCAAAGCGGAAATATCGTTTTGATGGGCTCCTTGTAAAAGTTGCTCAAAGACCTCATAGCCGAAAGCCAAAGAGAGTAAAGTGGCACCGACTGCGCTGGTGGAAGAGTAGCGCCCCCCGATGTAATCATCGATATAAAAAGAGGCAGAAAATTCATTTGAGTTTGCCAAAGGGCTGCTTTTGCTTGTCACTACAACCATATGCTTGGCAACATCGTTTTCGCTGAATCCTTTTTGAAGCATTGAACTCTTTACAAATTGATAGTTTGTTAAAGTCTCCAAAGTTGTTCCGCTTTTAGTAACCAGAATGAAAAGAGACTCTTCTAAATTTATTTTAGAGAGAATTTCAGAAGCATCATCGGGATCGACGTTGCTTATAAAGTGGGCTTTAAGCTCTTTTATGTTTTGCCCGTAGGCATAGCCCTGCAGAGCATGATAAAGAGCTCTGGGGCCTAGGTCACTTCCGCCGATTCCTATTTGAACCACGGTTGTAAAAGCTTTTGCTCTGGAACTGAGAAGTGAGGCTTCTCTCACTCTTTTTGAAAAAGCAGCAATCTTTTGGAGCTCTTTAGCGTAGAAAGAACCTTTCTCCTCTCCGTCAACATGGACTAAATTCTCTTCTCCCAAAACTCTGCCGCGGGCTAAATGATGCAATACAGACCTCTGTTCTCCCTCGTTCATTATCGCACCGCTTAAAATTAACCGGTATTTTTCAATCAATTGAAGTTCATCGGAGAGTTGCTGAAACAGACTCAGATGCTCTTTGCCGACAGGCATGGTTGCCCAGTTATAAGTCAAAGAGCCTCCGATTGGGGTTTCAGAATCTTTTATCCGTTCCTTTGTGAGGCTAAAAGGCATATCTAAAGGGCCTAACTTTTTCAAAGAGTTGTATACTAAAGATTGATCAAGGTTTTTGTAATTCATCTATTCACTCCTACATACAGTTGTTTGTACAATGTATAGCAGAGTGTCGATGAAGGCAAGATTTCAGCTTTAAGATTCGATTTCGGGAATTCTCACCTTAAAACTCTCTAAAAGATCCTCTTTTGTCATCCCCTCCCGAAGAATTACAAAGATGGTATCATCACCGGCTAATGTTCCGAGAATTTCGGGAAGTGCCAAAACATCCAGAGCAAGCGCTACGCTGTTGGCATGCCCGCTTCTGGTCTTAATTACACCGAAATTGTAACTGAACTCAATTGAAAGGACTCCCCGTCTTACGTCTTGGATATAGCTTTTTTCCGATTCGCTGATAAGATCGTTATCGGGTAAAGCATAGTAGTACCCGCTCCAACCATCTGAAATTTTACCGACTTTCAGCATCTTAAGGTCGCGCGATAACGTCGCCTGTGTTACCGTAAAACCCTCTTTTGCCAAAAGCTCCAACAGTGTCTCTTGGTTATCGATTCGGTTGTTTCTAATCAGCTCTTTAACAACAGATAATCGTGTATGACGTCCTTTCATCAGTAACTCCGTATGGTATATTTATCCCTTTTTTCTTGTATGAATATACAGCACAAAAGGTTTAACATCAAGGGAGATTGTGTGGACGAAAGCGCCAAGTAGTTTTATGATTAAGTTAATTAACAGGAGAAAACATATGGCTTTAACAGTTTTAGTTGTAGTTGTTGTTTTAGTTATTCTTTATGGAATTACTACTTACAACAAGTTGGTTCGTCTTCGAAATAAGAGTGAGGAGTCGGCAGCTGCCATTGATGCCCATCTTAAGAAGAGATACGATTTAGTTCCCAATCTTGTAGAGACAGTTAAAGGGTATGCAGCACATGAAAGTGGTACTCTGACTGCAGTAATCGAAGCAAGAAACAAGGCAATGGGGGCAGCAACCTTAACCGAGAAAAACGATGCTTCAAATGCTTTTTCATCGACTCTTAAATCTCTTTTCGCCCTCAGCGAAAGTTACCCTGATTTAAAAGCAAATAAGGGCTTTTTGGATTTACAGTCGCAACTCCAAAAAATCGAAGAGGAGTTGTTACAAATCAGAAAGTACTACAACGCTGTTATAAAAGAGATAAATACACTGACAGAGACGATTCCCAGTTCTATTGTTGCCAGGATTGCAAAATTTACAAAATTTCCCTATCTGAGCATAGAGCAGGAAGAGCGTTCAAACGTAAAAGTGAAGTTTTAGTTATGAGAAGGTTGGTAAAAACCGTCTGTTTTTCTTTGATACTCCTCTTTTTAGTTACACCTATTTTTGCTGCGATTAATTACGAAATAATTAAAGCAGAAACAGTGGTAGATGTGACTGAGCAGGGTCTTTACGATATTAAGGAGGAGTTTCTCCTAAACTTCAAAGAACCGGCACACGGTTTTTATCGTATCATTCCGACCCGTTATAATCTCAGTGACGGCATGGGACAACTGGAAGTTAAAATCTCTAAGATAAAAGTTAATGCTACCAGTCGGATTAATTACCAATATAACGATATGGTTATCCAAATAGGGGATGCCGACAGATACGTTACGGGAGAACAGGTTTACAAAATAAGCTACCGCTACGATATAGGTCGACAGGTAATTGAAAACAATGAAGTCGGTTTTTATTTCAACCTTTTAGGGGATGATTGGGAGACTCCCATTAACCAATTCTCTTTTAGAATCAATTTGCCCAAAGAAGTTTCGCCTAAGGCAGTTACATTTTTCAGAGGAGAAAAAGAAAATGAGGGG
>JBAYOE010000137.1:0-4494 GCA_041678405.1 Sphaerochaetaceae bacterium
AGACGCCTGTGAATATGTCGCAGTCTTGGAAGACGGCTCGGTCGTCGAAGAGGGCAAAGTTGTCGATGTCTTTGCAAGCCCCTCTTCGCCTACCACCAAAGAGTTTTTAGCAAACCTAAGTCCATTAGCTTCCGCCGAGATTCCTAAAAAAGATTCTATTATAAGGTGGTCAGAAGAAGGAGGGCGTTACATCCTCCGATTCCGAGGGGAAAAAACAGGAGAACCGGTTCTCTCTAGAATCCAAAAGAAATTTGACGTTGAGTTTAATATAAGGGCCGGCGGAGTCCAGTATGTTGCCAACGAAGAGGTCGGAACGCTTGTTTGTGACATAATAGGGGAGAGTGATGAGGTTGACAAAGCGGTGTCAGCTTTGCAATTATCGGGGATAATAGTAGAAGAGGAGAATGTTTAAGATGGGAACCCTTTTTACTCTGGTTTGGTCTGCGACTGCTCAAACTCTCATTATGGTATTTTCATCGACTCTCTTCTCACTTGTCTTAGGGCTTCCTTTGGGGATTCTCCTTTGTATAACAGGTCCCGAAGAAGTCGGCGGAATTATTCCCAAACCACTGTTGAACAATATTTTGGGTAGGATCGTTAATGTGTTGCGCTCCTTTCCCTTTATTATCTTAATGATTTTGTTGTTCCCTTTATCAAGAATTATCGTAGGAACAAGTATCGGTACTGCCGCAACAATTGTCCCGCTGTCAATTGCCGCGGCTCCGTTTGTAGCCCGTATCATTGAATCAGCGGTCAAGGAGGTGGATCCGGGGGTCATTCAGGCCGCCCGCGCAATGGGATCTACAACCAATCAGATAATCTGGAAAGTACTGATTCCTGAAGCAATGCCGGCTTTGGCTTCGGGAGTTACTTTGACAATAATTAATTTGATTGGGTATTCCGCAATGGCCGGGGCAATCGGTGGAGGAGGCTTGGGAGACTTGGCCATCCGTTACGGCTACCAACGCTTCAGAGTCGATGTGATGTTTGTTTCGGTTATTATAATCTTGCTGTTAGTTGAAATAGTTCAGGTTGTTGGTAATAAAATCAGTTCTCGCATGATGGCGAGACGTTAAAAAGGGAGAAGAAAATGAAAAAAATAGGAATAGTTTTGATTTTGTCACTTTTTGTGGTGACATCACTGTTTGCGGCAGGCTCAAAAGAGGATGTTAACACCTTAACCGTGGGTGCAACCCCCGAGCCTCATGCGGCTTTTTTAAATTTAGTCGTTGAAGATTTAGCAAAAGAGGGAATTAAATTAAAAGTTGTTGAGTTTACCGACTACGTAACACCCAACAAAGCACTTGAAGATGGGCAAATTGATGCAAACTTCTTTCAGCACATCCCTTATCTTGAATCTTTTAATATTGAACAAGGTTACCACCTTGTAAATGCCGGCGGAATCCACATTGAGCCGATAGCTCTCTATTCTAAAAAAATAAAGAGCCTCAGTGAGCTTAAAAACGGTTCTACCATTGCAATACCAAATGATCCGACAAACGGAGGAAGAGCCCTTCTGCTTTTAGAGAGCGGTAACATTATCACTTTAAAAGAGGGAGCCGGAATCACAGCTACCCCAATGGATATAGCCTCAAACCCAAAGAACTTGAAGTTTAGAGAGATTGAAGCAGCAAGTTTACCGCGGGTGCTTGGGGATGTTGATGCCGCTGTCATTAACGGCAATTACGCAATTCCGGCCGGACTAACGGCTAACAGGGATGGTTTGATTGTTGAAGGAGCTGATTCACCGTATGTAAACGTGGTGGCAGTTAAAGAGGGAAGTGAAAACGATCCAGCCATTAAAGCTCTCGTTAAAGCACTTCAAAGCAAAAAAATCAAAGATTACGTTGCACAACACTATCCAAACGGAGAAGTTGTAGTGGTTTTCTAGATTATGAAAAAGAGAAATCGGCCCCAACTAAATTTTAAATTAGTTGGGGTCATTTTGTTTTATGAGGATTAACATATGAATCTATTTAATAAAAGTTTATTAACACTAAAAGATTTCACAAAAGAGCAGATTATCTATTTCCTCGATTTAGCCGACTATTTAAAAGCAAAAAAGAAAAGCGGCGAAATAAAGCCCCTATTGGAGGGGAAAAACATTGTTCTCATTTTTGACAAACCCTCTACAAGAACCAGATGTGCATTTGAGGTGGCAGCTTTTGATGAGAAGGCTAACGTTACCTTCTTAACAAACAGCCAGATGAATAAAAAAGAGTCGATAGAGGATACCGCAAAAATATTGGGTAGCTATTACGATGCCATTGAGTACCGGGGCAGCAGCACCCATATTGTCCAGCAGTTACAAGCATTCAGCGGCGTTCCCGTTTACAACGGCTTAACCGATGATGATCATCCCACCCAAGTGCTTGCCGATTTTATGACTGTCAGAGAAAAGATAAAAAAGCCGCTGAATGAGATTAAATTTACCTATGTCGGGGATGGGAGAAACAACATGGCCAGAGCATTGGCTATAGGGGCTGCAAAAGTTGGAATGAAGCTGACCATAGTTACTCCTGCAGAGCTTTTCCCTCCCAAAGGATTTAAAGAGGAGATTGACAACATAAACAGAGATTCAGTTGAAATAAGAAGCGATCTCCTTGGTGGCGTAAAACATTCTGACGTTATTTATACAGATGTGTGGTTCTCAATGGGTGAAGAGGATCAGCTTGAAAAAAGGATTGCCCTTTTGCAACCTTATCAGGTGAACAAAAAACTCATAAAGGCAACAAAAAATCCCAAAGTAATTTTTATGCACTGTTTGCCGGCTTTTCACGATTTAGAGACCGAAGTTGCCCAACAGGTCTACAGGAATCACAAAATCAAGGAGATGGAAGTCACCGACGAGGTTTTCAGAGGAGATCACTCAGTGGTATTTGACCAAGCCGAAAACAGGATTCACACAATAAAAGCTGTAATGGTTGCAACTTTAAACAAAGACTTCTCGCTTGATTAAAGTTAAATAGAACTCAATGGCTCTCTTTAGATTCTCTATTGAGAGCCTTTCATTGGCATTGTGGATTCTTTTTAATTCTTCACCGCTCATCAGAGTTGGACTGAAACGATATACACAATCAGAGACCTGTTCGTACCAAATGGCATCCGTGCCGCCAATCATTACATAAGGGACAACTATGGGATTTTCGAAAACGGCCTCAACTGAACTTTTAATAAAGTTAAAAGAGGGAGTGTCGGTAGGTGAAATTCTTGAACGCCTAGTATCAGACAAAGGTTCAACGGTCACAGAATCATCATTTATTCTCTTTTTAGCCCACAGCAAAACCTCTTGTGAGCTTTGACTTGGTAAAAGACGGACATTTAGGATTGCACTTGCAGTGGGGTCTATGACATTGGAAGCTTCACTTCCTTTAGCCATTGTGGCTGCCACCGTAGTCCTAATCAAAGGATTGAGAGTGCTGTTTTTACTAAAGACAAGGTTAATTAAGGGTTTTGTCAGCCACAGGTTTAAAAATACAAAAGCTAACGGAAACGGAGCATAAAGACCGAGAGTGTGAAGCATCTCTTTTATCGGTTTGCAGATATGGGCTCTCATTTTCCTTTTTTCCAAATTGTAGAGGGCTTTGCCAAGAGTAGCTATAGGAGTGGGGTTTTTAGGGGCACTTGAGTGTCCGCCCTCCTTGGTACATTTAATTTTAATGTTTAAATCCCCTTTTTCTGCCACCCCGATAACCGCAACATTCTCTTTTAAACCGGGAAGAAAGTTTTTTCCGACGACACCCCCTTCATCCAAAACATATTCAAAGGTGATTTCATTCTCCAAAAAGTAGGCACAAATCAGCTTCGCTCCAAATTTCCCCCTGACTTCCTCATCACAACCAAAAGCAATGTAGTAAGATCTCTTTGGCTTAAAGTTTTGGGATAAAAGGGTCTCAACAGTTTCACAAATTGCTATCATTTGCCCTTTTAAATCGAAACTGCCTCGCCCCCAGACAAAACCATCTCTTATGGTGGAATCAAATGGAGGATAAATCCAACCATCCTCGTTGGCCGGCACCACATCTTGGTGAGCCAAAAACAAGGCAGGCTTTAATTCTCTGTTCTCTCCTTCCCATTTAAAAACAAGATTTGAGTAGCCTATTTCTATTTTTTCTAACTTGGAGTGCATTAAAGGGTAAGAATCTTTTAAGTGGTTGGCCAAATCATCAAATGCTTTAATGTCGGTCTGGTTATAATTCGGATAAGAAACAGTCTTAAACGAAACTGCCTTGGCCAGCGTTTTACCGGCTGATTTAGCCAAAGCATTTTCAATTCTTTCTGCTTGTAAAGGGGATTTTTGGGGTTTTAGGTTCACTTTTAAAACCAAAGTCCTTAAGAGGGCAACAAGAAGAGGAGAAAAAACTATAATTGCAATTATCAGTAAAGGCATAAAAGCTCCTATAATTCAATTTTATTGATAAGATTTACAACAATATGTTATAGTGTAGCATAAGATTAGTTAAACGGAGAGAGGATGCCTAAAAGAATTGATCA
>JBAYOE010000138.1:0-4464 GCA_041678405.1 Sphaerochaetaceae bacterium
TGACAAATTCCAACAGCTCTTTAAATGTTTTTTCGTTTTCATTGGTAAAGCCCAATAAGAATGTCGATCTGATTGCCGCATGCGGTATCTTTGCTCTGATTTTTTTAATCAAATCAAGATAAGTGGCACCATCGCCTTTGCGCCCCATCATTTTAAGAACCTCTTTTGAGGCGTGCTGAAACGGGATATCGAAATAAGGGACGAGTTTCTCGTTTTCACTAATAAAATCGATTAACTTGAGGGGAAAGAAATCGGGATGGATATACAATAATCTTATTTTAAAAGAGCCTTCTATTGCAACAAGGGCTTTTAATAGCGTTAAAAACTGACTTTCTTTGGTTTTATCAGTTCCGTAAGCAGCCAAATCTTGGGCAATCAGATTTATCTCTCTGACACCTTTGGCTACCAACTCTTTGGCCTCTTGGACGATCAAATCAAAAGACCTTGATCTTAAAGGGCCTCTGATTAAAGGAATTGCACAGTAACGGCAGTTGTGGTTACACCCTTCGGAAATTTTCAAATAGGCTGAATTGGGAAAATTAAACAGCTTTTCCCTTTTTTCAGCCTCCTCTATTTGGGGATAAGGGGGAGTATCGACTACTCTGCCCTCTTTATATAACCGCCGGACAAACTCATTTATTTTTGTTAAATCGCGATTGCCAAAAATCCCATCGGCTTCGGAAAGCTGCAAATCGAGAGGTTGGGCATACCTTTGAGCCAAACAACCGCTGAAAACTACTTTTGCCTCTCGGTTGGCAGAACGCAGTTCAAAGAAGCTTTCAAGCGACTCTTTTCGGGCTGCTTCAATGAATCCACAACTGTTAACCAAAATGAGGGTTGCCTCTTTGGGGTCATTTACACTCACATAGCCCTCATTCATCAGGCGTGTGAGAATAACTTCGGCATCAACTTGGTTTTTGGCGCATCCTAAATTTTCTATATAAACTGTTCTTTTTTTCTCTTGTTTCATCTCTTTTTCCGTTACAACAAAGCAAGTCTCTCTAAAGCAGTGGTCACTGTCAAGTGGCAACCTCTTTTTAATTAACAGAGTGGTTACTTTAGTGGTATAGTTGATTCATTATTAAATTTAAGCAACTGTTAATGGTATATCTGTTTACTTGAACAACTGCTTATCTTGGTATACTATCGCCGCGTATGTGTTAACTTAATGTTTCACATTGGCTTGAGGTGCACAATGACTAAATACATCGTAAGAAGGTTACTGGGAATCATTCCGACACTCCTGGTAATCATCACTATCAGCTTCTTTATTGTAAGAGTTGCACCGGGGGGACCGTTTGACGGAGAAAGGGCTCTTCCCGAGGTTGTAAAGAGGAATATTGAGGCAAAATACCATATGAATGACCCACTTTTGGTTCAGTATGGCCGATATATGTTCGATATTTTCAGGGGGGATTTAGGTCCCTCTTTCCGTTACAAAGACCACGATGTTAATTTCTACATCTTCCAAAGTCTTCCCAATTCAATGATATTGGGCTCTATAGCGATTTCGCTGTCGATAGTCTTTGGGATTATCAGCGGTATGTTAGCAGCGGTCAAACAGAATACCTGGGTCGATTATCTTAGTATGGCTTTAGCTGTTGTGGGTATCTCAATTCCGCTGTTTGTTATCGGGCCGGTTTTGCAGTATGTCTTTGCCATAAAACTGCAATGGTTACCAACCAGCGGATGGTTTAAAACGGGAGACAGTCTAAAGACTCTGATTTTACCGGCAATAACATTGGCTTTTGCCGATTTTGCCACCATAGCCAGGTTAACCCGCTCCAGTATGTTGGAAACTCTCAGAAGCGATTACATCAGGACGGCAAAGGCAAAAGGAATGAAAAAAACCTCAATAATTTTTAAACATTCAATGAAAGGGTCTATGTTACCTGTCGTAAGTTATCTGGGGCCTGCTTTTGCCAGTATTATTACCGGCAGCGTTGTTGTCGAACAGGTCTTTAGAATCCCGGGGTTGGGAAGATTTTTTGTTCAATCATCTTTTAACCGCGATTATACTCTCATAGTGGGCGTGGTTATTGTCTATTCGGTCATCCTTGTCATAATGAACTTTTTGGTTGACATCGTCTATTCAATGCTTGATCCACGCATTACTTACGCTTAGGGAAGCCGGAAAGATGAAAAAAGATATTGAAAAAACCACAAACGAGTTCAACCAAGAGATTGTCGGAAACAGCCTTTCAAAAGATGCTTGGCGTCGCCTTAAAAAGAACAAAATGGCAGTTATCAGCGTAATAATAGTTGCCGTTTATATAGTTTTGGCACTCAGTGCTCCCCTTCTGCCTATTTATCCCTACGACGAGATTATCTTAGACCACCAGCACCTTCCCCCCTCTTTTAAGAAAACATCAGGAGAGTTGTTGCTTGAAAAGAGAATGGCTGAATTATATACCCAAGCTTGGCGTCAAGGCCGAATGGAAGTTACCGAAGAAGAAGATGATATGCTTTGGAACTGGATAGATAATAATGAAGTAACAAAAGTTTGGGATTATATGTACAAATTGGGTAATTACCAGAGTGAAAATGGACTGTATACCTTAAACGCCAACGAGCAACGCTCTGTCGATAACCTCCAAAGAAAATTGAAATCGGATTTGCAGATAACTGTTAAAAAGGTTTGGAACCAAGAGAGCAACCAAGAGAAAATCAATGTTGAGAAACTTGGTGTTGATGAATTGGTGCAACTCTACTCTGATTTAATCGGTTCGACGGTTGAAATAGAGAAAGACCAATATACCCGTGAAATCGGGCAGCAGAAGCTTAAAGTTATCCAGTCGCAAAACACCGATTTAAACAGTCAGGATTTACAGGTTCTGCTTCAGGCAGAGCTAGAGAGTATGAGTCAAAGAGAGAGAGACCTTTTGGTGAAAAAAAATGTGATGGCAAAAATTAACTCGTTTGTAAAAGATGCCGCACTTAGAGACCTGATGGTTGCCGCTACCGACGAAACGGTCGATTTCCCCTTAAACAAAGAAATTTCTATTCAGGGGGGACTGACTGCAAAAATAAAAGCTACGAAAATGCACGACAGACGTTATTTCTTAGGAACTGACCACCAAGGTCGCGATATGCTCAGCCGTATTATTTACGGCGGTCAGGTTTCGATAGCCATCGGATTTATCGGGACAGTCACAAGTGTTCTCATCGGGGTAATTCTCGGTGCCTTAGCCGGATATTTAGGGGGAAAAGTCGATTATATTATCATGAGGATAGTCGATATAATGTACGGTCTGCCCTACATGCTTTTGGTTATCATAGCCATGGCCATTTTCGGCCGAAATATTTTAAATCTGTTTTTTGCTCTGGCTATAATCAGCTGGCTTACAGTCAGCAGGATGGTTCGGGGTCAAATCATGAGTTTAAAAAACCAAGAATTCATTGAAGCTGCCCGCTCAATGGGAGCTCCTACTTGGAGGGTAATTTTTAGACACCTTGTTCCCAACTCCCTCAGTGTAATAATCGTTTTCTCAACACTGAGAATTCCTTCGTTTATTATGACCGAGAGTTTTCTCTCATTTTTAGGTTTGGGAGTCCAAGCCCCTTATGCATCGTGGGGCTCTTTGGTCGGAGATGCCGTCAGCGGAATGACACTGTACCCGTGGCGCCTTTTCTATCCGGCACTGGCAATGACTATCTTCCTTTTTGCTATGAACTTTTTGGGAGACGGTCTCAGGGATGCATTTGATCCACAGAGCAAAAATCAGTTATAGGAGTTTCTGTTGTGACTGCAACAAAATCACATGGTGATAATACACTGCTAGAGGTTAAAAACCTTAAAACATATTTTAAAACCGACGCCGGTATCGTTAAAGCGGTTGATGATGTCTCTTTTGTCCTTGAGAAAGGGGAAACTTTGGGAATCGTCGGAGAATCGGGGTGCGGGAAATCTGTTATGAATCTCTCCATTATGCGTCTGATTCAAAGCCCGCCGGGAAAAATCGTCGGAGGGGAACTTTTTTATCAAGGCAAAGACCTCCTAAAA
Organism: Sphaerochaetaceae bacterium; assembly: GCA_041678405.1. Taxonomy (GTDB): domain Bacteria; phylum Spirochaetota; class Spirochaetia; order Sphaerochaetales; family Sphaerochaetaceae; genus JBAYOE01. Next base: position 4,004 of record JBAYOE010000138.1, read on the forward strand.
CTTTCAGAAAATGAGTTTAGGAGTTACCGGGGAAATGAAATCTCTATGATCTTTCAGGATCCGATGACAAGTTTAAACCCGTTTTTAAAAATCTCGACTCAGATGGTCGAAACCATCCGTCTCCACCAGAAAGTCTCTTACAAAGAAGCCCTAGAAAAATCGGTTGCGATGTTGAAACTTGTCGGTATTCCTGCAGCCGAAGAGCGGGTTCATAACTATCCGCACCAGTTTTCGGGGGGAATGCGCCAGAGGGTCATGATTGGAATGGCTCTCAGCTGTGAAGCCAAAATACTGATAGCCGATGAACCGACAACGGCTCTTGATGTAACCATTCAGGCTCAGATTCTTGAATTGATAAAAGAGCTGGCTCAGAAGATGGATACTTCGGTTATTTTAATAACCCACGATTTGGGAGTCGTTGCCGGCTTATGCGATAAAGTCTGTGTTATGTATGCCGGCAA
>JBAYOE010000139.1:0-4432 GCA_041678405.1 Sphaerochaetaceae bacterium
AATCAGCAGTGGTATATAGAAAACTATCCCAAATTGGGAAAACTGATTGTATCTCTTTCTTTAAATAACGCTTACGGTTCCCCTATTTTCTTAATCCTGGTTGCCCTTTTTACACTCAACTTGACCGGTTGTACAGTAATTTCTCTGAAGGGACAATTAAGGCAGTTAGACAGATCCTCCTTTCCCTCCTTCACCCAAGAAGAGCCTATAGAAAATATCGACAAAAATATTATGTCGATATTCCTAAAAAAAGGGTTTTACAAAATCAGCGACGAAAAACCGTTAAAAGCGGCCAAATTCAGATGGGGAGTTTTAGGCGCCGCCATTACCCATTTGGGATTAATAATCCTTTTTTTAGGGGGAACAATAGGCAATATGAGTTCAACCGAGCAGCAAATAACTCTGCTTCCGCAAAACCAATACTACTTTGAAAAAGAGGGATTTCTTCTAACTTTAGACGATTTTTATATAACATTTGATGAGCAGGGAGCGGTTAAACAGTACATCAGCGAACTCACCCTAACCGACGATAACGGAAAAATCACTTCCAAAAAAATCTGGGTAAATAACCCCTTAAAACATAAAGGACTCGGAATTTATCAGGCAAATTACAATTGGGCAAGCAATCTGAGAATTACAGATTTAGAAAATAATGAAATTATTGCCCAAGGATTGTTACGAAACGGCCGTTCCTATTTCAACCAAGAACACCATCTGACGGTAAACCTTTTTAAATACTTTCCCGATTTTGCGATAGGTCATAACGAACAACCGGTTACTATCAGTGAAAGGGAAGAAAACCCCCACTACATCGTAATTCTTTCCGAATATGGTAATTTAATTGATTACTATATAGTTGCTCCGAATGAGAAGATAATCTATAAGGATCTGGAGATTGTTTTTACCCACAGCGAACTTTATACCGGCCTTTTGGTTCGTTCAGACCCCTCCTATCCCATTGCATTATTAGGGTTTTTAATAATAATTTTAGGGATGTTTGTCAGTTTTTACTGTTATCCCCGCTTTATCATGTTTTCTGATAACAAAGTTTATACCTTCAGCAGAAGAAACGGATGGGCTTATAACCAAAGCGTCCGCTCTGCTTTAAACAGGTATCAAAAGAAGGAATAAAGTTATGAATCAAAATATTGAGAACATCACATTTTATGTCGCCTTTGCCTTCTATATTATTGCAGCACTCTCCTATTTCGTTCAAATCTCAAGGCTTTCAAAAAAGATAGAAAAAGTGGCTATATTTGCTACTTTGGTTGGTTTTTCTTTCCACACTATTGCAATGGGTGCCCGAAGTATCGGTGCGGGGCGCTTACCGTTTAGCAATCAGTACGAATTTGCCCTCAGTTTTGCTTGGGGTATTGTACTAAGTTTTCTGGTGCTCTACCTTATTTACCGCTTCGGGGCAATCGGGGCTTTTGTGATGCCTTTGGCTCTGCTCGTTATGGGGTATGCCTCACTGCAAAGCAAAGCCGTAAGACCTCTTATGCCGGCTTTGCAAAGTTTATGGTTAACATTTCACGTCGGAACGGCAATCCTCTCTTATGGGGCTTTTGCCCTCGCAGCCGGTATTGCTGTAATTTATCTGATTGATTTAAAAAGAGATGAAGAAAGAAAAATCCTTAAAGAAGCCGATGTCAGCGATATTCTGAGTTACAGAGTAACAGTATTTGGTCTTTTAATGTTAACAATCGTAATTATTAGCGGTGCAATCTGGGCACAAAAGGCGTGGAGTCGCTACTGGGCTTGGGATCCTAAAGAGACTTGGTCACTCATTACGTGGATTATTTATGCTATCTATATCCATTTAAGACTGAGGAGAAACTGGAGAGGAAGAGCTGCAGCCCTCTTTTCAATTATCGGGTTTGCATCGGTAATATTTACCTTTGTGGGGGTTAATGTATTACTGCCGGGTCTTCACAGTTACGTCTTATAAAACAACTCTACCCCCTAGCTCTAAATCACTTATTTTGCGATAATTAGGGCATGAGTACAATTAATTCCTCGATCCATTACCCCAAAGAGGTAAATTTGCATACCCACTCTTGGTACTGTGGCCATGGGAGTGGACAACTTATAGATTTTGTTGAAAAAGCCAAAAGCCTTAGCCTTACGGCTCTCGGTTTCAGCGAACACTGCCCCCTTTATGATAAAAGGTGGGAGGACACCCGTATGCCGTTTTCTTTGCTAAATACTTACATGGATGAGTGTCGTTCTATCCAAGAGAAAGAAAGAGAACTCACCATAGTCTGTGGTTTTGAGTGTGATCACCATCCCAACTACACTTCTTGGTACAAAGAGCAGTTGTTGGAAAACAACTTCGCCGATTATATTGCTTTGGCTGTCCATTTTATAAAAGATGTCGATGGGTATGAGAAGTATGTGGGAGACCTCACCTTTACTAAGAAGATGCTTCACCTTTATACCGATACTTATATTAAAGGACTCCAATCAAAACTCTACCTATTTGGAGTACATCCCGATCTGTTTGGGATGTTTTATACAAAATGGGATGACGAAGCAATTGCCTGTTCACGGGCAATTATGGAAGCAGCTGTCGATAGCGCTGTCCCTTTGGAACTAAACGGGTATGGCTACAGAAGGGGAAAAATCAAAGCCCAAGAGGGTTATAGATACCAGTATCCACTTTACAACTTTTGGGACTTAGCCAAAGATTACGACTTAGATATCATTCTTAACAGCGATGCCCATGTTCCCAGTGATTTAGATTTATCGGATGTTGATGCTTACCAATTTGTCGAAGACCTTGCAATTGAGCTTTGCGGATGGGAAATTTCAAAAGCTCAAAACTACTCTCTAAAAAGCATAAAACTAGATTCACTTAAAAAAAACTCTTTTACGCCAGAAAGAGTAAAGCAACTCAATATAAGTCTGAATAGCAGTTTAAGGAAGACTTATTAATGTTTACGTGCTGAATGCAATTTCAAAACTATGGCAAAAGAGATGAATTAATTAACTAGGACTTTATTTATCAGTATCATTGAGATTAGTCCCCATATTCTCAAAAGGTAAAACATCCTGCATTTCTGTTTCCACATGAAATTCTACTTTGCTTTGAAGGATAATCTCTTCTATCACTTGATGACCTTTTCCTGAGTTAAGAACTTTTTCAAAGATTTCCATAAGCTTTGGAATATTAATAATCTCTTCAACTGACTCAATATACTTATTTACAATTGCTTTAATCTGAAATTTTTCTTCCGCTTGAACTTTTAACCGCCTTAATATTTCAATATCTGAGTCATTTGTTTTAACCACAAAAGTTATTGGATACCTTTGTACTTTATCAATATCAAGAAAATATTTACCAACATCAATCGTTTCAGTCACTTGAAAGAAACGACCTAAAGGACGCATAACAAAGTCTATTCCCCCATCGTTTGCATTGGTTCTACCAGTTTTGTAAAGAATCAGAGTCTCTTCTATTAGATCATCCGGAGACCAACCCCAGTAAAGATGCTGATCAGCATAGTATTGTTTGAGAACAGAGAAACTCACAATTTCGAATATTCTTGCATCCACATTTGGCTTAAGAAGATCTCTAATAAAATCAATAGCTTTGTCGGGACTCTCATCTTGAATGCTAATTATTTCTTGACAATAAGACATGAACTCAGAAAATGCAGCTCTCCTAGCGTCCACATAAGCTTCAATTATTTCTTTGATAGGTTTTGCAAGATTATATTTATGTTCGCGTATTTCTGTCTTAATAAGATTTTCATTTATCCAATATCTATTACTTTCCGCATCCCTAATTATTGGTAAATAAGAGCAACTGGGAAAAAATTTCTTAAACTCCTCATTCAAACGATGATTCAATGCGTGGTTCTGTAACTTACGTCCAAAAGGTAACTGCCTCTGTCTCTTAAAAAGATCGCTAAACCTAGCCCCTTCATATTCTGAATAATTGTTTGTTTCATGAAATTTTTCATTCAGGTAATCTTCCACTAATACATAAATTGCGTAGTGATTTGCTAATCCTGCTCGAGATTTTGAACCTCTATTTGCAGCTTTAGTTTTATTATTTAAATATTGAACCAATTCACAATTCTTTAAAATTTCCCTGCCAAAACCATCACAGTTGTTATTCAGAATTTCAATGATAACCCCTGTGAATTCATGTTCAACTAATAACATTAAAAAGATCTCCTATGAAGCTTTCTTCATCCTTTAAGTTTTTACCATTCGTATTCCTTCCATTGGTAATTTTTGTATTTTTTTCTGGCTTCAGTAGTTGCTCACCAAAGTGTTGAGTGTAATTTAGAACACGCCTTAGTCCGATTTTTACATATTCTTCTTGTGACTCTATACTTATAGTTTTTCGGCGCAACCTCTTTGCCACTGCTGCAGTAGTAAAAGTCCCAGAGAAAGGATCAAGAATTAAATCTCCCTCGTTACT
>JBAYOE010000140.1:0-4412 GCA_041678405.1 Sphaerochaetaceae bacterium
GATGTTTGATTTAAAAGTTGCCGTCGATATCTCTGTTAACAAAAGAATTCCGATTGGATCGGGACTGGGGGGCCCTTCCAGCGATGCAGCTGCTGTTTTAAAACTTTTAAACAGCTGTTGGGACTTTCCGCTGAATGAAGAACAGCTGGTTGAGTTGGCTCTGCAGGTGGGTTCGGATGTTCCCTTCTTCATTAAGGAGAGTTCGGCTGCTTTGGTGAGCGGAAGAGGGGAATTTGTGTCTCCTATAAGAGGCAGGGATGACTTACATCTGTTGATAGTGACTCCTAAAAGTTTTTTTGTCTCGACAAAAGAGGCCTATGAGTACCGGTTTGAAAAAAACAGAGAATCGATACCTCTGTCAGAGTTAGAGGCACTTTATAATCAAAAAATAAGTTCCTGGCCTTTTTATAACGATTTTAAGGAGTACTTAAATATAAAAAGTAGCTTTTACAATGTTATGGCTGAAGAGACAAAAGAGTTTACGGATTGTTTCTGCTCTGTCAGCGGCAGTGGCTCCTCTTTTATCGTTATAGGGGAAAATAGGGGAGTTCTGGCAGAAATTGAAGCAAAATTGGGTAGAGTCAGGTTAGAATTCTCTCAATATTTAACAAAATGCTTGCACTAGAGCCATTTGGGTGCTACCGTTTTTGTACGATGATACATCAGAAGGGGTGATCTCATGGAAATTACCGATGTGAGAGTTCGTAAGATATCTAGCGAAGGGAAATTACGAGCCTATGCTACCATTACCTTTGACAACCAATTTGTCATTCACAACCTCAAGGTGATAGACGGAAAATCGGGCCTGTTTGTTGCTATGCCCAGCCGAAAGACAAAGAGCGGAGAGTTTAAGGATGTTGCCCATCCGATAAGCAGTGACTTTAGAAACACGATGCAAGAAGCTATCTTGGAAGCGTATGACAAAGCTCCCGAAGCCGGAGCCGATGACGTCGAAGAAGAGTAGCCCGTTAATTTAAACCCATCCAAAGCTCAAACTACTGGACAAAGGTTCTAAAAACCTGTATTTTTGACAGCGGTGTCTCGCTGTAGGTGGGACACTGCCAACATTTATATGGAGGCGTAGGGGTGTAGCCAAGCGGTAAGGCTCCGGTTTTTGGTGCCGGCATGCGTAGGTTCGAATCCTGCCGCCCCTGTAGGAAACAGGAGAAGGAGTTTTTCATGAAAGACACAAATTTGACCGGCGAACTCAGGACAGAGGATTTCGGCTCGGCCGGCTCAAGGAGAGTGCTTGCCTCCAAAAGGATTCCGGCAGTCATTTATGGTAAACAGAATAAACCGGTCCATATTACCTTGGATGCCAACGATTTTCAAAACAAGATGCGCTATTTCTCCGAATCGACTCTTTTGACAATAAAGGTGGGGAGAAAAAACCACTCTGTGTTAATGAAAGAGTATCAGGAGAATATTTTAAAGGGGAGTGTTTTACACGTCGACTTTTTTGAAGTAACAAAAGGTGAAGTTCTCAGAACCCGTGTTCCCGTCCATTTGACCGGAAGTCCCGAAGGGGGAAAGTTCGGCGGGATTTTGGAGCAGGTCTCATTTGAAATTGAAGTTGAGTGTTTACCGAGCGACTTACCCCCAAGTATCACAGTTGATGTCAGTGCTCTTGGGCTTAACGAGTCAATCAGGGTTTCAGAAATTGAGATTGCCCCCGAAGTTAAAGTTTTAACCCACCACGACGTAACGATTGCCACTGTTAAGGGTGTCAAAGAAGAAGTTGCCGTTGAGGAAGAGGAAGGAGAGGGCGAAGTCGAAGTTATTTCTGAGGCTGGCTCTGATAGCGAAGAAGAGAGTAACGAGTAGGGAGGTAGAAACTGCCGCTGGTTTTGGGTTTAGGTAATCCAACAGATACCTATGCCGCTACACGTCACAATGTCGGCTTTGATGCCGTTAATATAACAACAGCGTTTCTCAACATAAAACTGAGAAAACGCTGTTTTCGTCTCTACAAGAGTGCTTCAAAGAGAATTGGGCAAACTAAGTCTGTTTTTGTCCAGCCTTTGACCTACATGAACAAATCGGGAGAGATTTTACCCTTCTTTATACCTAAAAAATTTAACTGCAGTGATTTGATTGTGGTTTGTGACAATCTGGATCTTGGTGTAGGGACAATAAGGATTCGCAAGGGGGGCTCAACAGCCACTCATAAAGGGCTTAAGTCGATTATTGAGACTCTTGGGGATGATTCTTTTATCCGAATCTATATCGGGATAGGGCCACCCAAAGAGGGAGTCTCTGTCATTGAGCATGTGTTGGGAAGACCTACAGAGATACAGGAGAGTGAGGCTTTGAAACAGGCTCTCCTTTTGGCAAAAGGGGCACTCGTTAAATTATGCAGCGGAGAGAGTGTCGAGGAGGTTGCCAATGTCTACAACAGACGCAAAAATAGCAACAGACCTACTTAAGCCTAACGATACAGTTTTATGTGCTTTCAGCGGGGGAGCCGATTCTCTGGCTCTTTTGATATTGCTAAAAGCTTATCTCAAAGAGGGCAACTTAACAGCTCTTTATATCAACCACAACTTAAGAGATTCTTTGGAACTTGAAAAAGAGGTCAGTTTAAATCAAAAAAACTGTGAAACTCTTAACGTCCCTTTAAAAATAGTCACCATAGAAAAAGATCTGATTGAAAAAAGTGCCAAAGAGAGAGGCAACGGCATTGAAGAGGCTGCCAGGTACCACCGTTACAAAGAGCTGCAAAGAACAGCAAAAGAGCTTAATTGTAAATATATAGCGACAGCCCATAACAGTGACGACCAGGCCGAGACAATTTTAATGGGTCTGTTGCAGGGTTCGGTTGTTGAAGGAATCAGCAGAGAAAGAGCCAATATTATCCGTCCGATTCTCCACTTAAGCAGAGAGGAGATTGAACAAATTGTCAAACAGAGCAATCTCAAGTGGGCAAATGATTCAACAAATGACCAACTGTACTATCTGAGAAATAAAGTCAGGCACACGATAGTTGCTCCTATCAAAGAGACTTTTAGTGGTTATAAAAGGGCACTTAACAGGGTAGTGGAACAAAACAGGCGGCTGTTAGAGGCAATTGAGCCCGAGGTTGAGAAACTTGTCGGTAAAGCAACAGTTTCAGAAGAGAGTATCACCATTGGCTTGGACGATTTAAGAAACAGCAGCGATGCCGTTATTGAACAAACTCTCTACCGTCTTTGGAATCTCTTTTGTGAAAAGAGGCGCATTAGGTTAAGTCAAAGCACAATTGAGCTTATTTTAGAGAAGAAGCAGAATAATTTTAAAAGCGATATTTTTGATATCAAAGGAGCTACTGTCGAGATAAACAGCAACACTCTAATCTTAAGAAGAGAGAAGGATAAAACAGAGAGTTTTTGTGCGACAGTCGATTCAAAAGAGACTTTTTTAACCGATACGATGGTTTTAGTTGAAACTGAGAGAGAAAATGCCCATATCTATTTAAAAGAGAGTTGTCTTTTGAGACCTTTATTAGTACGTTCTGTAGAGGAGAGCGATCGAATTACCCTTAAAGAGGGGACAAAAAAAGTGACCGACCTATTCTCCGAATGGAAGATTGAGAACTCTAAAAGGTGGCGTGTTCCCTTACTGGTTGATGCTAAAGGGGTTGTTGCGGTCTTAGCTTCTCAGTACGGGGGCAAAAACCGTGTTGCCGCAAGGTGTCTGTTTAGCAGTCCCCTTGCCCATAAAAGTTCTACATATTATAGTGTGGTCGAAATAAAAGGAAACGAATGTGGATAGAGAAAACGAAGATAAAAAAAGAGACGAAGAACAACAAGAGGGTAAAAAAGACCCAAAGGATTATTGGACTCAAAACAGCAACCAAAGTCCGCCCAAAAGACCGGCTACTCCGGGAGGGCCCAAATTTGATCTAAAAGGGAAAAACAGAGTTGCTTTAGCTCTCTTTGTCTTTTTGATTGTGACATTTTCATTTATGCTCTTTAACGACGGGAAAGCAGGAACTAACGAGGTTCCTTACTCCACTTTTATAAATTACGTCGAATCGAATCAAGTCAGTGCTGTTGAGATTCAGGATAAGAATATTATAACCTTTGCTTTAAGAAACAACCTAACGGCAAAGACAAAAATCCCTTACCAAGATAACAATCTGATGGAGACTCTTAAAAACAACGGGGTTCAGGTAACCGGAACCGAGAAAGGTCTCTCCCTTATTCAGGTTTTGCTGCAGCTGTTGCCCTGGGCAATATTTATCGGTTTTACCGTTATGCTGTGGCGTCAAAGCAAAGGAGCCGGCGGCAATGTGATGGCTTTCAGTAAGAGTCGTGCAAAACAGTATATGGATTCGGAGGTTAAAATCACATTTGAGGATGTTGCCGGTCAAAAAGAGGCTAAGTACGAACTTCAGGAAGTTGTCGAGTTTTTAAAACACCCTGCAAAATTCC
>JBAYOE010000141.1:0-4372 GCA_041678405.1 Sphaerochaetaceae bacterium
CCCTTTCTTTAAGGGAAAGAAGGTTTTGGTTGTCGGCGGCGGTGATGCTGCCTGTGGAGAATCCCTCTTTTTAACAAAATTGACTTCAAAGGTTGTCGTAATCCATAGGAAAGAGCGTTTCAGAGCCCAAAAAAGCATTGCCAAGATGGTTGATCACTCTGAACATATTGAAACAAGGTTTCTTCATACAATCAATGAGATAAAAGGCGACTCCAATAAAGTAACAAAAGTCTCCTTTCACGACATTGCCAATAACAGAGATTACGAAGAGGACTTTGATGCCGTTTTTATTTTCATCGGAGCAATTCCCAGAACCCATCTGGTTCCCTATGCCAAAACCGATGAAGGGGGGTACGTTATTACCAACGAAAAAATGGCAACTAACATACCCGGTCTTTATGCCATCGGGGACGTCAGAAATACCCCTTTTAGACAGATTGTTACATCTGCTGCCGACGGAGCAATTGCTGCTCATGCCGCCAGTGAATACATAGATGAACTAAAAGGACAGGCTTACGTCTAAATAGCCAATTTTAACCAGATTAATCTTCTTGACTACCCTTTAAGAATGGTGGTCTAATTGAACAATGAAGATATTAATGGTCTCCAGTGAAGCAGTCCCCTATTCAAAATCGGGGGGACTGGCTGATGTTACTTCCTCTTTATCAAAAGCTCTGGCTCAATTGGGTAATGATATACGGTTACTCTTACCCAATTATTCAGATACCGATGATTCCTCTTTTAATAAAATGGACTTATCTGTTGAAATTCAGTTGAGTGGCAAAAAAGAAGTTGTTGAAATAAAGGAGGCTGTTGAAGGTTCTTTGACAGTCTACTTAATCGACCATCCTTACTTTACCCAACGCAAAGGAATCTACGGAGAGACCTCTTTCAGTCCCTATAAAGACAATCTTCTCCGCTACACGCTAGTCAGTAAGGCTTCTTTACAGTTGTGCAAGCAGATAAATTGGCAACCTGATGTCATCCATGCCCACGATTGGACTACCGGTTTTCTCCCCACCCTTATAAAGCAAGAGCCGTCGGGCTTTTTTAAAGAGACTAAAAGTGTCTTTACAATTCACAATTTGGCCTACCAAGGGGAATTTCCCCGCATGGATGCACTTTTAGCCGATTTACCTGCCGATGAGGCAATTTTTCACGGTTACGGTGTCAACAAAAAAGTAAATATGATGGCCAATGCGATAAAAAGGGCCGACCTTATCACTACGGTAAGTCCCACGTATGCCAAAGAGATTCAGAGTGTTGAATTCGGCAATAATTTAGAATCCCTTTTAAAGATGAGAAAAGGGGATTTAATAGGTATCCTCAACGGAATCGACACCGATGAGTGGAACCCCAAAACCGATAAGTATCTCAATCATCACTTTGACATTAACGATTTAAGCAATAAACGTCTTTTAAAAAGGGAACTTCAAAAAAGATTTAACCTAAAAACTGACGATTCCGTTCCGGTAATTGGGATGATCAGCCGTATTGCTGAGCAAAAGGGGTTTGTCGAGTTAACCGACGGTTCTCCCTGCCCCCTTGAGCAGATATTGGACGATTTTAATGTCCAAATTGTCATAGTGGGAACCGGTGACAAAGAAATTGAGGATAAACTGGCAAGTCTTGGTCAACTGCACAATAATCTCTCGGTTAACTTTGTTTTTGACAACCATGCTGCCCATTTAATTGAGGGTGGAAGCGATTTCTTTTTGATGCCGAGTCGTTATGAACCGTGCGGACTGAATCAGATGTATTCGTTGCGCTACGCAACCATACCGATTGCCAGAAAAACAGGCGGATTGGCCGACTCAATCATTGATATAAACGAAGAGGGAGGAACCGGATTTTTATTTGAACAGTTAAGCGGCGCTGAATTATATGGTACAATAAAGCGGGCTTTACAGATATACAACACTGAAGCCAACAGGCTTTTGGCTATTCGAAAAAGAGGTATGGCATTGGACTTTTCTTGGACTAATTCAGCCAGAGAGTACTTAGAAGCATACAAGCAGAATTTAAAGGGGTGATTTTATGGCAAAGAGAAGAACTGTTGCAATTGTTTTAGGTGGCGGAAAGGGAACAAGATTGTATCCTTTAACCAAAGACAGGTCTAAACCGGCTGTCCCTTTTGCAGGAAAATACCGTCTTGTCGATATCCCGATTTCCAACTGCATAAACAGCGGATTCAGACAGATTTACATTCTGACTCAATTTAACTCGGCCTCTTTACACAACCACATCTCTAACACTTACATCTTTGATACCTTCTCCAGCGGCTTTGTAGAGATTCTGGCTGCCGAACAAACATACCACAGCAACGACTGGTATCAGGGGACTGCCGATGCAGTACGCAAAAACTTAAGGCACTTTGCCGACCAAGATGCCGATTACTATGTGATTCTCAGCGGAGACCAGCTTTACAGGATGGATTTTCAGGATATGTTGAAAACCCATATTGAGAGCGGAGCTGTCTTAACCATCGCCGCAAAAACTATCAGCCGTTCCCAGGCAACCGGTTTGGGAATCATCGGATGCGATGAACATGGTTATATTAAAAAGTTTTATGAAAAACCGGCTCCCGATTTGGATATCGGGGAGTATAGAATTCCGACCAAACTCCTTAAAAACAGACTGAACCAAATCCCCGATGACAGCAACGAGTATCTGGCTTCAATGGGAATTTACATTTTTGATGCCCACGCGATGCATGAACTTTTAGAAAATTCCACTTCAACCGATTTTGGCAAAGAGGTTATTCCCGATGTGATAAAAACCCAAAAAGTTTCTGCATATCTTTTTGACGGATTCTGGGAAGATATCGGAACTATTAAAGCTTTCTATGATACCAACCTTGATTTAGCCTCCATCACACCGGCTTTTGATTTTTACAACGAAGAGATGCCGATATATACCCACAGACGTCATCTGCCCGCCACTAAAATAAACTTCTGTAACATAAGTACCTCACTGACCAGTGAAGGTTCTATTATAACCAACGCTTATATCGTCAATTCCATTATCGGAGTTAGGACATTAATTGAATCCGGTGCCAGTTTGGACGGTGTCTATTGTATGGGAGCTTCTTATTACGAGACAATTGAGGAGAAAACTGAGAATGCCCGCCGTAAAATCCCGAATATAGGGATTGGAAGAGCTACGATTATTAGGAAAGCCATTATTGACCAAAATGCCCGTATCGGGGATGGGTGTCGTATCGGTATTGATGATATCGAACGGCTAGACGGTGACTATTCCAATTACTCAATCCATGACGGGATAATTGTGATTCATAAAAATGCCATTATCCCTCACGGGACGATTTTATAAGAGAATTGCACCCGGAAACAAAAAATGGAGTGTTGCAACAATTAAGAGGGTAAAACCCAGGTTCCTTTTATACTGCTCAATAAAGGAACCTGTTTTATCCAGAGCCTCTTTCTGTCTTTTCAGAACGCTCTTGTCAAAACGGACAATTCTGACAAAGAGTATCAGTTGATAAAACGCTACCACAAACAAAAAAAAGGTCGGTACAAGGTCTCCTAACAGCGGCGGTCCGGGTTTTACGGTAATAAAGATTTTTAAAATACCTAAAATTATTCCCGCTATTGAGAATGTCAGTGGAATTACGGCTTTTGAAACGGTAAAATTTTTCAGTCTTAAGAGAAGAAGATACCGACCCCCATACTCGTCGACTAAAAAAAGTGCAGATCCCAAAAGCAGATAAACAATAGTCAAAAAATAGAGCTGGTATGTCACACTTTCCCCTTTTCAAATTCTCTGCATACCAATCCAATATAATTTATTAAACTGCTTGAATCAAACCACCCCAAAGCCTCTCTGGCCCTGACGGCGGCTTCTTTGTGAATCAATACACCGTTAACGGCAGCTTCTTTTAGGGGATAGCCTTGAGCCAACAAAGAACCGATTATCCCGGTAAGCACATCGCCGCTGCCTGCAACTGCCAAAGCGTTATTTAGCCCCTCGACAACAGTGGGTTTATCGTCGGGTGCCACTATCCAAGTGACACTGCTTTTATAAACCAAAAGGGAGTTTAAGCGGTTTGCAACCTCTTTGAGAATTTCAATGAACTCTTTAACAGACGACTCTCCGGTTTTGACTTGAAGGCCCAAAGAGGCAGCCAATCGGTCAAACTCACCGGGATGGGGGGTAATTACCAGTTCCCTTTTTTTGCTTAAATCAACTCTCCCCTCTTTTATAAGAGTTGAGAGATTATTTATCCCATCGGCATCAAGAACCATGGGAATATCAGCTTTTAGTAACTGAATCAGTTGGGCATCCCGGTCGGTTGACCATCCGGGACCGGCGGCAATTGCTTGGTAGGTTTTATCAAGCTCTTTGTAATCGA
>JBAYOE010000142.1:0-4361 GCA_041678405.1 Sphaerochaetaceae bacterium
CAGTGCCAACACTGTCTTGTGTGACTGTGATCCGAGTGCCCATGCTGAAATCAATGCCATCAGAGAGGCGTGCCGACAATTACAAACTCATAATCTGAGCGGATGTATCCTTTATGCGACAGGATACCCCTGTCCGATGTGCCTGTCGGCAATTATATGGGCAAATATTAAAACGGTTTACTATGGCTGCGAAGCCTCTGAAGCCGAAGAGATTGGTTTTAGGGATGACTTTATCTACCGCTATTTGGAAGGCGGACACAAAGATGAATCAGTTTTAAAAATAATTCCTTTTGGTCATGACGGATGCATTGAGATTTTTAAGGAGTATCAAGATATGAATAAGGAGCTTTATTGATTAAGAATTGTTTAAACTCAGCCTCCTTTAAAGGGGGACTGAGAAAATAACCTTGAGCCATCTGGCACCCTGCATCTTTGAGGAACTGCAACTGACTGCTGTTTTCGACTCCCTCAACAACAACATTGAAACCGACTTTTTGGGTTACCTCAATCAGACTTTGAAGGAGTTTCTCTCTTCTGGCGCCCCCCTGTATCTCCCAAAGAAGCGATTTGTCTATTTTTATAAACTTAATTGGGAGGCTTAGGATAAGGGAGAGGTTGGAGTAACCGCTGCCAAAATCATCAAGATGGAACTCTATACCCAGCTCTTTTAAACTTTTAATAATGGCGATTATTTTATCAAAAGAGGATTCAATCAGGGCACTCTCTGTTAATTCAAAGGCTAATGAGTCTCCCTTTATTTTATATTTCTTTAAGAGTGTTCTGATTTTTCCGACTAAGTTGTGTGTCAGAAACTGCTGAGCTGAAAAATTTATTGAGATTTTTGGAATCTCAATGCCTTCTGCTTTTAGGGAGCTTAAATATTTCAGAACCTCCTCAATAACCCACAGCCCCAATTTGTCAATAACCCCGAGCTTTTCAGCCAGAGGGATAAACTCATCTGGGCTTACCGATCCGACAGAATCAACTTCCATTCTTAAAAGAGCTTCAGCTTCATAAAGAGTGTTTGTCTCAAGACTGAATATCGGTTGATAAACAATGGAGAAAAGAGAATCACAGGAGTTGTTTAACAGAGCTTCTACTATGGTGTTTTTTCTCTTAATTGTGTTCAGGATAGCAATATCACAGACAATAAAATCGTGGTGTGCGAATTTAGTTGAGGTGGCGAGGGCATTATCGAGAAGTATCGTTATATCGGTTGTGGAGTTGTTTATGAGGGGGAGTTTTAAAACAGCCGTCGAGGCGCTTAAACAGGTTGAAATCCCGTTGATTTCCCAGGTTTTTGAAAAGAGCTCTACTATCTTTTTGGCAACTTTCTTCTCATTTTCTGCTTTGACTATTAAAGCCAGTTCATCATCTTTGTAACGGTATACCTGTCCTCCTGCACCGATTAAATTTAACTTATCGGCAACATTTTTTAAAAGTTGATTTGCCCTTCTTTGGTCTATGGTTTCCCTTATTCTGTTGTAGTTGTCTAAAGCGACCACGAAAATCGTATTAGCCTCTTTTTTCTTACTTATCGTAGAGACGTTGGCCAGAAAAGTATCTTTGTTTGGATAGAGTGTTACACTGTCTATTGAGAGTTTTGTTGTCTGAAAATTCAGATAGAAGATCAGTGTGGTGATAGCGAAAGCAGACCCGGTTAGTAAGACATTTGGGAAAACCAGTTGTAAAGTTACTGTGGAGAGGGACAGCACGGTTGCAAAAATCGCCGCTTGGAAAAACGGTGCATCTAAATGCTTCCTTTTAATGAAAGAGACATAGGAAGCTACGATGATATGGAAAGCAGAAAGGACAATAGGGATTCCGTTAAATACTCCCCTGTGGTATTGGTTAGATTCATCCAAGTAGAAAATAAGACCGTTAAAAATATCAAAAATTACAAAGAGTATGTAAAAGGAAGTTGTTATACCTATTATCCTGAAAATAACTCGTTGCTGTGATTTTGATTCTTTGGGAACTTGCTCATAAATATATAAAATTATGTAGAGTATAAAGAGCTGGGTTATAAGAGGGTAAAAGATAAAATAACTGCTGTTAATTATGTAGATGAACAGTCGACTGAATAAATAGTAGTAATAGATTGTAATTACCGAAATTATGTTTAAGAAAAAGCTTAAAAGTGAGTAAATTAAAATAAGGCGGAAAAGTTTTTCTCTGGGGGAGGGCATAGAGTGGGTAAAGCGGGAGTTAATGAATATTACAAGAACCACCAAAGCCGCTATAATTTCGGCTGCGGCATTCCATTGCATCTAAATCCTCCAGGCTCACTAAACAAATTAGTGAATAAATAGATATTGTACCAGAGGCAGAATAATTGCAAGTAAAAAAGCTGACGTTAGTCCTATCTACGTAAGGAATTTGATGTATTAGAAAGAATTAAGTCGGAAACATATTGCCATAAAAGAGTCAGAGGTCTATCATACGACCGTTATGAAGAAGAGCCTTGGCAATAAAAAAAACTCTCTGGTAGGATACCTTTATCTCTTACCGGCTTTAGTCCTTGCGTATGTTTTTAGTTATCGTCCCTTTGGTAGGACAATTCTTAACAGTCTCTCTTTGGTTAGTTTCAGCGGTCTAAGGGTTGCCTTTGTTGGATTGGAGAATTTTAAGAATCTTTTCAGCGACAAAAACTTTTTAAACAGCCTTGCAAATACTTTTAAATTTGGTGCTCTTTTTATCCCTCTGAACATAGCTGTGTGTCTTTTCTTTGCTCTGTTAGTTTATCGTAAGAGGCGGCTTAATGCTTTTAACGAGACCCTCTTTATTTTACCTATGGCAGTGGCAATGAGTTCGGCGGCTCTGAT
Organism: Sphaerochaetaceae bacterium; assembly: GCA_041678405.1. GTDB lineage: Bacteria > Spirochaetota > Spirochaetia > Sphaerochaetales > Sphaerochaetaceae > JBAYOE01. The sequence goes on from JBAYOE010000142.1 coordinate 2,826, forward strand.
TTTTAAAGCCCTTTTTAACCCTACAATCGGAGTGGTTAATTATTTATTTTCCCTCTCCATAAAATGGTTTGATCAAAGTTGGCCGGCTATGTTTACTTTGGTCTTCCTTGGGATTTGGATGGCAATGGGGCTCGATTTTTTGCTGTTGTTGGGTGCTCTTAGGAGTGTCCCTCCTCAGTTGATAGAAGCGGCTCAAATTGAGGGGGCAGGAGCCTTTGAGACTTTCTTCAGGGTGCAGTTGCCGCTGATTTCCCCAACGCTCCTCTTTATTTTCAGCATCAGATTGCGGGACAGTATGTTGCTAAGCGGGCCGGTTATGGTTTTAACGGGGGGAGGTCCCCATCGATCCACCCAGACACTGGTTTATCAGATGTATCTGGACGGCTTTGTCAGCGGAAACTACAGCCGAGGTTCGGCTATCGGGGTAGTGGTATTTATTCTAACGTTTTTGTTGATTTTATTGGCTTTTAGGAGTGAAAAACGGAGGATCTTTTACCAATGATAAAGCGTAATTTATGGCTGAACATTGTAAAAGGGGCTGTTGCCACCCTCTTTGGTCTTATAGTAATATTCCCTATTTTTTACGCTTTCAGTGCGTCGTTTTTCTCGGTTAGTGATTTTTCTACCTATCCGCCTAAAATATTTCCACCCGGTTTTAGCCCCCATAACTATGTAAGGGCCTTTAAAGAGTCTCTGCTGTTACGTTTTATGCTAAACAGTCTTATTGTTGCAACCGTAGGTTCGTTTATAAGAATGGCCGTCGCCGTATTGGCTGCTTTTGCCGTTGCCCAATTAAAGTTTAAAGGACAAAACTTTCTCTTCTTTTTGATTTTAGGGACAATGATGCTTCCTGCCGATGCTTTAATAATAGAGAACTACCTTACAATAAGTAAATTAGGGTTAATAGATTCCTATTTGGGGATTATGTCAATTTATCTGTTGGCTCCGACTCAGATGTTTATGTTGAGACAAGGGTTTAAGTCGATTCCTAAAACTTACCGAGAGGTTGCCGCCATCGACGGGTGCGGTGACTTTAGGTTTTTACTATCGGTGGCACTTCCAATGATGAAATCGTTGGTTTTGACTTTATGGCTTCACTCTTTTGTGACCATATGGAACACCTATTTATGGCCTCTTTTAGTGACAAACAAGCCACAGATGAGGACAGTTCAGGTTGGTATTACTATGTTAGGGTATGCTGAGAGTCTCGATTATGGGCCTATATTTGCAGCCATATCTCTTCTTATTTTACCTTCGCTAATAATATTTTTACTTTTAAGGAAACGGATTGTTGCCGGTATTGCAGCCGGAACAATTGTCGGTTGATAATTTTTTGGAGGTACAATTATGAAATTAAAAAAAATAATTTTATTTTTTATTATATTGATTGTCAGTACGACTTTTTTTATCGGGGCAAAAGGTTCTTCTGAAAAACAGAGTTCTGTCACTACAGTTGAGTTTTGGCACCCTAACAGCGGACTGCTGGCAGATGCTATGAATGAAATTGTAAATGAGTTTAACCAAACAATCGGCAAA
>JBAYOE010000143.1:0-4335 GCA_041678405.1 Sphaerochaetaceae bacterium
GCAATAAGAGAACGCATTGCAGGCTTTGAAAACCCTTCAAAAAGAAGTTCCACCCTTTTTTGTCCCATCCCTTTAATTGCCAACAAGGCTTCTGCATTGTTTGTATCGACTAATTCCAGCAGTTTATCGATTGAGTTGATTCCGCTGCCGACTACCAAGTCAACCCCGTTCTTTCCAAATTCACCGATTCCCAAAGAGATTAACAGTGTTCTGAAAGGTCTTTTCCGAGCAGTTTCAACCCCCCTTATTAAAGCATCGACTCTTTTTTGACCGTAACCCGGCTCCCCCACAAGGGGTGAATAATCGGCTAAAAAAAGATCCCCTATATTTTTTATAACCCCTTTTTGGAGTAAATCCTCAATGGTTTCAGGCCCAAATCCTTCGATATCCATCTGATTACGTCCTGCGAAAAAAATAATTCTTGCCGCCTGTTGAGCAGGACACTGCTCATTTGGGCAGAAATAGTGGGCCCCCTCTTTTACAAGTTCAGAGGAACACGACGGGCATTTTTTATCCATTTTGTAAGTGGTATTACCCTCTTCGTTTTTCTCAACAACCTTTTCAACGGCAGGAATTACATCTCCCCGTTTAGAAATTGAAACCGTATCGCCTATCGCCAGCTCCAACATCTCTATATAGTCTTGGTTGTGCAACGTTACATTAGAGACGACTGAGTTACCCACTTTAACACTTTGGACTCTGGCTACCGGGGTGATTCTCCCTGTTCTTCCAACCTGTAAATCAATTTTTTCAACCTTTGTCAGTGCCTGAGACGCGTCAAATTTAAAAGCCAAAGCCCATCTGGGGTGGTGCAGAGTATTGCCGAAACTCTCCCGCTGCTCTAATTCGTTAACTTTTATAACCAATCCGTCTATTTCGTACTCTAACTTATCTCTGTCGGCTTCCATCGCCTCCAAATAGGGGGGAATCTGGTTAAAGGTTCCATAAAATACGTCTTTTAGATTGCTCTCTCTTTTTACTTCGTTTTTGTAAAAAACAGCCAATGAAGGGTTAACCTTAAAACCTAAGCTCAGCAGATGATTCAGTTGTTGAACGTGGGTTGTAATAGTTTTATCATCGATGTAAGCATCATAAACATACATTTTAAGGGGAAAAGAGGCACTTTCGGAACTCTTGATTCTCCTTAAAGCTCCCGAGGCCAAGTTGCGTGAATTGGCAAACGGAACATCTTGTTTTTCGTTAAGTTGCTTAAAGTCCTCTTTTGTTAAAAAGACCTCGCCTCTGGCTATCACATCGACATCTTCTGTCAGCCGAAGGGGGATTGTCGGTATTGTTTTGGCATTTCTGGTAACATCGTTACCTACAAATCCGTTTCCCCTGGTTACGGCTCTGATAAGAACTCCCCCCTCATAGTACAAAACCAAAGCAACTCCATCAAGCTTCTGTTCAACGGTAAAAGAGAGCTCCTGTTCACTTTTTGTGCTGCTTTTTTCAATCCATTCCAAAACTCCGGCTGTGGTGTAGCCTTTATCAAGACTGAGAACCGCTATAGAGTGGGAGACCTCTTCAAAGGAGGAACTTAAATCACTTCCGACTCTTTGTGTGGGGGAATCTATAAACAGAAACTCAGGGTATTTTTTTTCAAGTTCGACAAGCTCATCAAAAAGCAGATCGTATTGAGCATCACTGAGAGTCGGCCGGCCTTGAACATAGTAGAGTCTCTGATGTTCGCGCAAAGAGAGTGAGAGCTTTTCTATTCTTTCTCTTACTTTTTGTTTATCATCCATCAGAACTTCCTATAGTTATGTTATCCTCAGTATATAGAGTTTCAAGATTTTTGCCATTGCGTCGGGGTGCTTAAAATGGTATTTTCAAAACGGAAAGGAGCTTAATTAGGGTAAATGGGCAAAATAAGGGAAGAGAATTTACCACTGTATGGGGCAATTATCCGCTCTGGTGTGAGTTCGGCTGCTGTAACAAAAATCTCTTTACCTAAAAGCGAGAGTCGCTTTTTTATAATTGATTCAAATGATATCGTCGGACAGAACTCAATAAATGTTTTTACCGAAAGTTTTCCCCTCTTTGCAAAAGAGAATATTAAGTATATCGGGGAGCCGATAGGAGCTCTCTTTGGTCCAAGCAAAGAGGCTGTTGAGTCGCGCCTTAAAGATTTGATTATTGAATATTCACCTAACGAGAGTTCAGAAGAAGCAACTTTAAAACACTCTCCCGTCGAATACGGGTGGGGTGATACAGAGTCTGTTTTTAGTCAAAGCCACTCGGTTTTTGAAAAGCAGTATATTGAACACCCCTTCAGTAAGACCGACAGCGCAATTACTCAGGTGAGTGCCTACCTGGAAGATGATATTCTTAAAATCAGGGTTCCCACCCAATGGCCTTTCAATGTAAGAGATTCTGTGGCAACTCTCTGTAACAGAACGCTTAAAAGTGTGATTGTCTATCCCCAGGAACATTTTTCTCCCAAAGACGAGAAGTTAATAAACCCGACTGTTTTAAGCTGCATAGCTGCTTTGGCGGTGCTAAAAAGTAACAGCAGGGTTAATATTAACACCATCCTCTCAACCTCAAAAAGTCGCTTTGTAATTGACAGAAAAACTGCTTTGGATGAACAGGGAAAACCACTTGCCGAAGAGGTTATTGTTAGGATTGAACAGGGCTCTTATCCTCTTTTCAGTGCCGAATTGTTTAAACAGACTTTGGCCGGTTTAATTCCGTTATACCCTTTGGCTGCCTTTAAAGCTCAGATAATTGTCATTGAAACTCCTACCAAGCCAAGCCATTTCTTTGGTGATTTAGGCTACAGTTCAGCTCTTTTTTCAACCGAAGCCCATACCTCAGCTATGGTACGCCATCTGAAGATAAGACCCTCAAATTGGAGAGTGAACTATTACAGTGAATCTAAAGAGAGAGCAAAGGTCATTAAATACCCCTCTTTTGGAAGGTTGAGAGACTTGATAACCGAAACAAGCAACATAAGCGATTTTGCCCGTCACTGTGCAGCTTACGAATTACAGCGACGTTCAAAAAGGCTCCTTGCGACGTTTATGGATTATGCTCCAGGTATCGGAATTGCCTGCGGTGGGGGAATCGGAGGTCTGAGCAACGACAGCTTTTACCACGGTTCATCCAAAATTCAGGTGACTTTAAATACCGACAACCAAATAGTCATAAACAGCAGTTTTTTCCCCGATAAAAAAACCGGCGACCTTTGGCGCTCGGTAATCACCAAAGAGTTGGCAATCGAATTTCAAGATATAAAATTTGTCCAAAATAATACCGATGCAATGGTCGACTCGGGTCCTCAAGTTTTGTCTTTAGACGTTGAGCGTTCAGTGAAAATGATTATTGAGTGTTGCCGTTTAATTAAAGGCAAACGGTTTTTGCAACCTCTTCCGATAACTGAATCGGTTACCGCCAAATCTATCGTCAGCGGAGACAGTTCCCTCTTTGTAAGTAAAAGTTGGGGTTGTGTTGTCATTGAAATCGGAGTAAATACTGTAACTTTAGATATTGAGGCAAGAAAAGTTTGGGGACGTTTCTCGTTTGATGCCCTTTTAGATCCCCGCGCCCTTAAATTAAAATTCAAACATATCATCATTGAGACACTCAGTGAATGCAATATTAAGACAAACAGCCGCAACCTCTCTGACCCTCTCTTGGACATCGAAGTTGACCTTTTCGGTAACGGAACGATTCCCAGCAGTACCACAAGCGCCCTTAAGGCAATGGTGATGGCTGCTTCTGCATCTGCGATATCTCAGGCTTTAAATTCAGATATTACTTCTCTGCCTCTTGTTTCGGATGAGTTGGTTAACTACCTAAAGGGGGAAAAAAGTGAAAATTGAGTGCAATATCGACTCAAAAAATGTGGTTCTCAATGTCAACAGCAACAAACCGTTAAATAAAATCTTAGCCGAAGAGATTGAAATTCCTCTTATGAGTGTCGAATGCAGCAACAGCTATTGCGGAAACTGTATAGTTTTGTTTGACGATGAACCTTTTTTAGCTTGCTTAATCCCCGCATTCAGATTAAAAGGGGCTAAAATAACAACATTCAAAGGGTACCAGAAGTCCCGTTTCTGGCACGATATTGAGCGGGCTTATGAAGATACCGGAAGCCAGCCTTGCCCTAATTGTTATGCCTCCAAAACTTTAATTTTTGAGTCATTATTGCAAACACTGGCAAAAAGTGACCCCACGCAAACAGAGCAGGAAGATCCCGACGAAAAAACAATAATAAATGAGATTTCTTTAAACAAGTGCAACTGTTTGGACAATCAAGAGATTTTGGAGATTTATAAAACAGCGGCAATGTACAGGAGGAGAAGACGTGTACGAAGGTATTAGGTCTCC
>JBAYOE010000144.1:0-4332 GCA_041678405.1 Sphaerochaetaceae bacterium
AACTCTCCTTAAATTAAGTGACGTCCCCCGTCGACAGTTAAAATTTCTCCGTTAAGGTAAGTTGCCTTAAGAAGGAGAAATGAGAAAGTATCCTCTAACTCCTTAGTTGTTGCCCACCGTTTTAAAGGGATGCTCTGTGTAATTGTTTCAGAAGTAGTGGAGTCAACAGCTGGTAATACTGCCCCTAAAGCCAACCCGTTTACCCTGATATTAGGAGCCAAAGAGAGAGCCAAGGATTTTGTTAATCCTGAAAGGGCTACTTTACTGATGATATAAGGTAAATGGTCTTTTCCCGGTCGCTCTGTCTTCCAATCTAATATGTTAATAATTTGACCCTCTTTCTCGCCTACCCTCTTGGCATAACTTTGGCTTAATAAAAAGGGTGCTGTCAGATTAACCATCAGATGTCTATTCCACTGTTCTAAAGTAGTCGTATCCCACCTCAGATCTTCAAATATTGCTGCACTGTTTATCAAAACCTGTACTTCTATATCTTGGGGCAGTTTCTCAAAAAGAGTACTTACCTCTGCTGGATTTTCCAAATCGGCTTGCACTACCAATGCTTTTTTACCGATCTCTTTTATCTGTTGTGCGACTTTATAAGCTTCATCAGAAGAGTTTCTGTAATGAATGATAACGTTAAATCCACTTTTAGCGGCACTAAGGGCAAAAACTCTGCCTATCCTTTTTGCCGCTCCTGTTATTAAAACGTAGGGACTTTCAATCATAACCACTACCTACATAACTTTAAAAACTCATTTCTGAGATTCGGATCTTCACTGTATTTACCTCTAAACACAGTTGTTCTTGTTAAGGGAGAGTTTCCTTTAGCCCCCCTCATTTCCATACATAAATGGCGTGCTTCTATGTATATTCCAACGCCTAAAGGATTTACCATTTCAATTAACAGATCAGCAACTTCTTGTCCGATTCTCTCTTGAACCGTAAAGCGATTTGAAAAGAGCCTAACTAACCTAGTCAGTTTAGAGATTCCAATAATGTCCTCATTTGCGATATAACCGACATAGGCACTTCCAAAGAATGGAAGTCCATGGTGTTCACACAGTGAATAAAAGTGAATCGGTCCTTGAACAATCTGATTGGTACTACAACTGCTGTTTATACCGCTACACTCACTCTCAAAAGCTTTTATTAACTTGGGGTCACCGTCATAGCCACTGGTAATCTCAAAAAGGGCATCAAGAAATCTCCTTGGACTCTCTTTTGTACTCTCACTTTTTAAATCCATCCCAAAGGCACTAAATATTTCACCGATATAAGACTCATACTTTTTAAAATCGGCTTCTGAGATCTCTCTGTTAAGTAATTTTTGCTTTGCTTCCAATTCCAACCTGTTTACCATATGCACCCTACTTACATTAATATATGCTCATATGTTCAAATATCACATTCTAAACAGCAAGAGTCAACTCCACTGCACAAACTCTCTTTTGGGTAGATAAAAAGGGGGTATTTGGGTTATAACAAAACCAATGAGTACGATTATTTTGGCTTCAAATTCAGTTGCCCGAAAAGCTCTGTTAGAAGAGTGTGGTTACACGGTCATTGTTGATTCACTAGATGTTGATGAATCTTATACCCTTAGCTCTCTGGAAGAAATTGTTATTGAATTAGCAAAAAGAAAGCTCGATTGCTATTTAAAAAGTGACAATAAACCTCAATATCCTGTTTTAACAGCCGATACCCTTGTCGTCTGTGAAAACAGGGTATTGGGTAAGAGCAAAAACGCTAAAGAGGCCAAAGAGCATCTGTTGCTTTTAAGTGGCAAAGAACACTATGTTTACAGCGGTTATGCCCTCTATATTCCCGCCCTTGACAAGACATTTGCAGGTTACGATAAGTGTGGCGTCACCTTTCGAAAAATATATGAAAATGAGATAGACGACTATCTTAAAAGCAGAGAGTATGAGGGTGCTGCCGCCTCTTACAGAATTCAACAGAGAGCAAAGGATTTTGTTTTAAAAATTAGCGGGGATATAAACACGGTGATAGGCTTGCCATTGAACAAAATTTCTGCCATATTGAGGCAACCGCATCTTTTTATCGAAGCGGAATATCCACCGGTTGGTGAGAAATAGCGAAGGGGACAGAAGTAGAAACTACTCTCTGTCACAGGAGGAAGTGTGTCCGTAGTAAGCATGAAAAGCCTGCTTGAGTCAGGCGTCCATTTTGGTCACCAGACCAAAAGATGGAACCCAAAAATGGCCCGTTTCATTTTTTCCGAGAGAAATGGGATTCATATCATCGATTTACAGAAAACAAGTGCCTGCATAGTAGAAGCTTATGAAGCTGTGCGAGCCCAAGTCAAACAGGGAAAATCGATTCTTTTTATCGGAACTAAAAAACAAGCTCAACAGACTATTGAAGATGAAGCGAAACGATGTGGCATGCCATACGTAAACCAGAGATGGTTGGGCGGAATGTTAACAAACTTTACAACCATTAAAAAGTCAATTAACCGTCTTAAAAAGTTAGAAAAAGAAGAAGTAGACGGTACTTTTGACAGTCTTACCAAAAAAGAGATTGCCCTACATCAAAAAGAGAAAGCCAAACTTGAAAAAGTTCTCGGCGGAATCAAAGAGATGAAAGAGCTACCAGGTGCAATCTTTATAATTGATACAAAAAAAGAGGCAATTGCAGTTGCCGAGGCTAACCGCCTTGGTATTCCGGTTATTGCCGTTGTCGATACCAATTGTGATCCAACCCATATCGACTACCCCATCCCGGGAAACGACGATGCTATCAGAGCTATCAGTCTCTTTGTCGAAATTATTGCCAATGCCGTTTTGGATGCCGATAAAGAGGTTGGAATTGAGATTATTGAATCTCTTCCCGAAGAAGAATTTGAAGAAGTTAAAAAAACGGTTGAAGATGACGATGAAGAAGTTGTCTTTGCAACTGATGATGAGAATACCGATTTCGATAAGTTTGAAACTGTAGCTAAAGAGGAACCTGCTGAAGAGGTTGTTCCCAAAACTAAGGCAGTAAAAGTTACCGAGGGTGGTATTGAAGTAGATGAAAATATTCTCTACGAAGATTAATTGTTTTTTAAGGAGAAAATTGTGGAAATTACCGCTGCAACCGTTAAAAAGTTAAGAGATATAACAGGGGCTGGAATGATGGATTGTAAGAAGGCCCTTGTAGATGCCAACGGAGACTTTGCAAAAGCAGAAAAAATACTAAAAGAGATGGGCTTGGCAGCCGTTGCTAAAAGAGCTGACCGTGCTACCAATAACGGAAGAGCTTTTACTTTAGTCAAAAACAATAAAGCTGTTATTTTAGAGATGGTTTGTGAAACTGACTTTGTTGCCCGTAACGAAGATTTCATTGCTTTGGGCAATGAACTTTGCTCCGATATTATTGAGAATAATTACAAAGAGATTGTTGGGCCGCTCGAGGAGAAAGTTGAGACTTTGATTACCAAAATCAAAGAAAACATGTCTTTAAAAAGATTTGAAGTACTTGATATCCTTCAAAACCAAATGGTTAGTTCCTACGTTCACGGTGAGGGAAGTCTAGCTGTTTTAGTCAGACTTGAAGCCGAATACCCAAAGGTCCTCGAAAACGAACATGTTAAAGAGTTCTCCTTTGATACTGCTTTGCATGTAGCCGCTTTTAACCCAACATATTTGGACGCTTCCCTTGTTGATAAAGCGTTCATTGATGAGAATACCGAAATTTTTACAAAACAGACGCTTGCTTTGGGCAAACCTGAAAAAGTTACAGAAGGTATTGTCAGAGGGAAGTTAAACAAACTGTTAAGCGAGGTTTGTTTCCTACAACAGCCTTTTGTTAAGGATGACAGTCAATCTGTTGAAAAAGTATTGGCAAATTTATCAAAAGAGGTTGGTTCAAAGCTAAAGATAGTTGATTATGTAAATTATCGTGTCGGTGTTGTAGGATGAGCATAAGGCGCTCGGAGTTCCGAGTGCGCTTTTGTCAGGAGGGAAAAGATGGATTCTGTATTAGAAGTATGTGAATCGAAAATGAAAAAAAGCATTGTTGCTTTAAACGGTGAGTATCAAAGTCTCAGAACCGGGCGAGCCACAAGTGCCCTTTTCGATAAAATCAAAGTCGATTACTATGGGCAGGAGACACCCCTATCTCAGGTAGCCAGTATCAGTGTACCGGAAGCCAGATTAGTGGTGATTCAACCATGGGATAAGAGCCTATTAGGTCCAATTGAAAAAGCAATCTTAAAATCAGAGCTCTCTTTGAATCCTAACAACGATGGGAAAATTTTAAGAATTAATTTTCCCCCACTAACCGAACAACGGCGCAAAGAGCTTGCTAAAAATGCAAAAAACATTG
>JBAYOE010000145.1:0-4299 GCA_041678405.1 Sphaerochaetaceae bacterium
AAAATACGTTTTTACAACATTGACGCTCTGAAGATTGCCGAAGAGGTTGGTTTGGGAACCAGAATCAACACAGTCATGCAGGCTGCTTTCTTTAAAATTTCTGGAATTTTCCCGGAAGAAGAAGCCATTGCCCTTATTAAAAATGCAATCAAAGATACCTTTGGAACAAAAGGTGAAGATATTGTTAAAATGAACTGGGCTGCCGTTGACGGAGCCAGCGACGCTCTGCAGGAAGTCAAGATTCCTACTACAATCGGTAACTTTTATGTTCCCAAAAAGTTGATAAGCGACGATGCCGATGCTTATGCAAAAGACATTATTGAGCCTATCATGCACTTAAAAGGAAACGATATTCCTGTTTCCAAAATGTCTTTTGACGGAACATTACCCACAAACACCGCAAGGCTTGAAAAGAGGGGAGTTGCTCCGTTCATTCCCCATTGGCTCAGCGAAAACTGTATCCAGTGTAACCAGTGTGTCCAGTCGTGTCCCCATGCAGCCATTAGGGCTAAACAGATCTATCCTAAAGATTTGGAAAATGCTCCAAAAGGATTTGTCACCCTTAAGTCAATCACTAAAAACCAGAACGACCTCCACTTCAAAATCCAAGTCTATCCCGAAGACTGTCAAGGATGCGGAGTCTGTATCGAAACTTGTCCGACCAAAGAGAAATCTCTCGTATTCAGCCCGATACAGGTTGAAAGGGATGCCGGTGAGACAACCAACGCCGAATTCTTCGACCGGTTGGCTGATGATGTGACCGAAGGCGCCAGCATTGATACGATCAAAGGAATGCAGTTCAGAAAACCCCTCTTTGAGTTCTCCGGGGCATGTGCCGGTTGTGGAGAGACTCCTTACATCAAACTGGTTACCCAGATTTGTGGTGATAGAATGATAGTTGCCAATGCTACCGGTTGTTCTTCAATTTACGGAGGAACATTCCCAACTACTCCTTATGCCGTCAGAAGAGACGGAAGAGGTCCCGCTTGGGGTAACAGCCTCTTTGAGGATAACGCCGAGTACGGCTTGGGGATGCGTTTAGCAGTTGATGCAAACCGCAGACAATTAAAATCAAACATCGATCGCCTCTTAAAAGCAGGAACAACCGATGCACTCGCTGTTGCTCTGGCTAAAAACATTGAGCTTTGGAATGATATGAGTGATGCTTCTATTTTTGCCCAAAATGAGACTCAAGCCCTTTTGGATGCTGCTTATAAAGCCGCCAAGAGTGATGAAGCTAAAGCTGCTTTAAAGAAGATTATTGAGCTTAAAGACTATCTGAGCGAAAAGTATGTTTGGATTTTCGGCGGAGACGGATGGGCTTACGATATCGGCTTTGGCGGAGTAGACCACGTTGTCGCCAGCGGTAAAAATGTAAACATCCTTGTCTTGGATACCGAAGTTTACTCCAATACCGGCGGACAGGCATCTAAGTCGACTCCGATTGCAGCCGTTGCAAAGTTTGCCAATGCCGGAATGCAGCAGAGCAAGAAGAATATGGGCTTCATGATGATGAGTTACCAGAATGTCTATGTTGCTTCCATCGCAATGGGGGCAAACAGAGTTCATGCTCAAAAAGCTCTGCAAGAAGCCGCAGCTTACAACGGACCTTCGATTGTCTTTGCTTATTCACCGTGTATCAACCACGGAATAAACATGATGAAGAGCCAAGTAACAGAAAAGAGAGCTGTAGAAGCCGGATACTGGCCTTTATTCAGATACAATCCTGCTTTAGAGGATGGTAAAAGATTCAGTTGGGACACCAGAACCGTTACCGGTGATTATCAGGAGTTCATTAAAGGTGAGAGACGTTACTCTTCACTGTACAAAACGAACCCCACCCAAGCTGAAGAACTATTTGCAAGAGCGGAAGCCGATGCAAAACGGAGAATGGAGTTCTACAAAAACGTTGGCGAAATAATGTAGTAGCCTACAAACAAATAAATAGAATCGGCATAGTTTGGTCTTATCCGGCTATGCCGATTTTTTATGATAAAATAGTACTGTTACTTCTTTTTTAATCTCTTAGAAGTTCTTATTTCCTCTAAGGCTTCCTTAAAATGTCTAGAAACTGAAGAGGGGTTTCTGTGAATGATAGTGGATGCTATTTTAAACTCTTTCTCTTTAATAGAGGAGATGCTCATTTTTATGCTCTCTATTCCGGTTTTAAATTCGTTTAAATTATTTACAATCTTGGATAACTGTACTCTTTCGAATTCGGAAGAAGATGAATCAACCTTTAATTGGATCTCTTTAATGGCTGATTCAGTTTTTTCACTTAACAGAGTCAAAAAGCTGTGTTTTGTGTGTCTGCGATTCTCATGTTTTTCTAATGCGTAAGCTTTGTTAAATTGATCTTGTAATTTTATCTTAAACCGATAAAATCGGATATTTTCCTCTATATCAGATCTAATTTCTTGAATGCGCTTATTAAACTCATCCGAAGTTTGGCTTATCTTTAATGAAACTTCATTTACTTTTGATTCTATTGAAGCCATTAGCTTATTATTTTCAGTCAGTTGCTTTAAGAGCTCTTTCATATCCAAAGCGGATTGAACCGACTTTGTTACATCGACAACAAAAATAATTGTTAAGATTAGGCTGATTATATCGGCTAGATGGTCTGGTATATTAAGTATGACTCCTTTTAGCGGTGGATGTAGCACTTTCACTAACGCAATTGAAAAAAGTCCCCACCCAAGTGATACAAACAGGGTTATATGTCCGTTTATGTTGAATTTTTTATCGCTGTAATCCCAATAGCGCATATTGAAAATTTTTTCCATTACAGCGCCGGTTACATATTCAAGGGTACTTGCTCCAAGCATTCCCAAGATATAAATCAATGGGATGCTAGACTCAAAGGGGAGGGTTAACCATAATATTATTATGGCTCCAAAACCATAAATTGGCAGCACTGGACCATTTAAAAATCCACGGTTAACCCACTCTTTTTTCCTAACAGAAACATAACAACACTCCCAAACCCACCCTATGAAAGAGTATATATAAAATATTAGGAGCCATTGTGATAATGTATAATACATTTAATAACCCAATCTCCTCTTAAGCTGCTAACGCTAATAACGGTATTATCTTTCTTTCTTTCATTCAACTTATATTACCACAACAAAAATCATCTTATGTTGGCAGCGGGCATTGCCCAATTACTCCCACTCCTTTATTAACAATCCGCATGAACGATTCATCTCTTTCATGAAAGAACTGGTGTACTTTCTTAAGTAATAATAATCGGCAATGGTTGAGCTGTTGTTATAGGGGAGCCTGTTCTGCTCTTTAAGACGCTCTTGCTGCTTGCCAAAGGCAAATTCAAGTTCTTTAAGGTGCGGTTCTTTATAACACTCATCCATAAAAATAGACTCCATTGGGGCTCTGATTATTTCATTTTGCAGTTTGTTCTTATTTTTTGGGTATCCGAAAATTACCAAAGTTGCCACCGAGACATACTTAGGTAAGTTAAAAAGCTCTTTTATTTTCTCATAATTTTCTAACACATCTCCTATGTAACAAGAGCCTATTCCAAGGGCTTCGGCGGCAATTACGGCACTTTGAGCGGCAATCAGAGCATCGCTGTTGGCCAGTAGAAAGTCTCCGTAGGAGGGGTTAATCCACTCTGTGTTGTTATCATTACCCCTTTTTACGGCTCCGCTTTCATGGTAATAATTTACCCACTTACGGACATCGCTGACAAAGAGCCACACTAAAGGGGCTTTGGCTATCATGATTTGGTTATCACACAGCTTTGCCAAGAGCTCTTTTTTACTTTTATCTGCAACTTCAATAACCGAATAGAGCATCATATTCCCGGCAGTCGGAGCTCTTAATGTTGCTCTTTTAAGGAGCATTAAATCTTCATCTTTGATATTTTCTGAGGTAAAAGACCTATGTGTTCTTCTTTCTAAAAGTAATTTTATTGTTGGATTCAATTTTCTCTCCTCTTTGGTATATAATTGTATACACCATAGTCGCACTGAGCTACTATATACGGTGGAGCGCTGTTATGAAAAGTATTAGAATTTATTCTTACCGATGGGTTGTACTTGGAGCTCTTATGGCTGTCATAATGGCTTCTGAGATGCAGTGGCTGGTATTAGTCCCCATTTCCAGACCGGCTGCAAAGTTCTATGAAGGGCAAATTGGACCAAACTCCTTTTTTGGCCCCGATATCTTAACATTGATTCACCTTGTTGCTTATATTATTGTCAGTATCCCGATAACCTATGTTGTGACAAAGTTGGGGGTAAAGTGGACACTGCGAATCAGTGCCATTATATTAGC
>JBAYOE010000146.1:0-4279 GCA_041678405.1 Sphaerochaetaceae bacterium
GCAATATAATAACGATTTGCTGTATAGCAGGGGTAGGACTCGAACCTACGACCTCCGGGTTTTAGACGCAAACGGTCAGCAAAAATGCCTAAATTTAGACTAAAAGGGATGAAATTTAGCAAAATTCTCATTGAAAAATAATAAATACTGTCATATAATGACAGTAAGTAATAACTATGAATAAGCTCGTAAAAGCTATAATTAAAGAAATTCCTCAAGCCTTATTTGGTGTGCACGACTTACGATCTCTTGGATTTAGAGATGAACACGTGCGATACGGTCTTATAAAGAGAGCCGTGGCAGCAGGAGATTTAATAATTATAAAACGAGGAGTATACGCGCTTGCTCCTGAATATCGCAAAGAAACATTAAACCCCTATTACGCAGCGCAAATAATTAATGGGCCTTCGTATGTTAGTTTAGAAACTGCTTTAAGCGAGCATGGATTAATTCCAGAATCGGTACACGCGATAACATGTGTAGCAAATAAGCAAGCAAGAGATTTTAATACGAGCGTCGGCTATTTTTCTTATTCTCGTGTGCCTCAAAAAATATTGTATTGTGGAGTTAGCAGAGAAGTTGACCAGAACGGCTATGCCTGGATGCTTGCAAATCCGGTAAAGGCTTTGGCAGATTATGTGTATACGCATAAAAAAGATTGGATATCGAGCAAAGATGTTGCTGGTTCGTTACGCATGGAAATCGAAGATATTTTTGATTTTAAGAAAAGTGATTTTGAAGACATCTTTGATAATTATACTAACAAGCGAGTCTTAGCATTTTTGAAAGGACTGTATTCGGAGATATTTACATGAGTGTACGATTGATAGAAGAACGCTTGCGTTCATACAATACTAAATCGGCAAGAGAAGAAGAACATGCATTAAGAGAAATTACGCAAGAATGCGTTTTAGCTGCACTAGGAAGAACAGGTTTTTTTTCGCAGGGTGTTTTTCAAGGCGGTACTGCATTACGAATCTTATACGGACTTAATAGATTTTCTGAAGATTTAGATTTTATACTAAATACAAAAAATGATAACTTTACCTGGGAGCCTTATTTAATTCAAATATCAAATGAACTGGAAGCTTTTGGTTTTAACATCGAAATCCAAGACAGAAGCAAACTTGATACTACGGTAAAAAAAGCATTCATCAAAGAAGATTCTTTAGGTAAGCTCATGCACTTGCAATTTTCTGGAAGTACCCATTCAAAAAAAATTAAAATAAAACTGGAAGTGGATGCGAACCCTCCAAAAGGAAGCATTGATGAACGCAAGATTTTAGACTTTCCTTATATTAGTTCTATTATGTGTCAAAATCTACCGAGTTTATTTGCAGGAAAAATTCACGCGCTTCTTTGCAGAGATAATATTAAGGGTAGAGATTGGTACGATTTTCTTTGGTATACCGCTCGTAATACTCCAATAAATTACGCACTCTTACAAAATGCCCTTTATCAACATGGCCCCTGGCAAGGCAACGATTTACAAATAAATCATGAGTGGTGTATAGAAGAACTTTCTGCAAAGATAAAAAAAATTGATTGGTCTTTTGCCGCACAAGATGTACAGCGATTTCTCAAACCCATCGAACTTGCTTCGCTATCTCTTTGGGATGATTTTTTATTTTTAGGACAACTTAACAAAATTCCAAATCACTAAAATTAGCTCTAGTACGTTCGTTGTACAACGAAGTGCAACGAGAACCGCCTCGTTGCAAGAGTAAACAACATCTTAGATTCAAAAAATATTGTTAGTTGAAGATGCAAAAATACTCTCTGTTTAAGCATTAGTTTGTCTTGATTTAGTGCTAACGGAGTATAGTTTACTTTCTATGCAAATTCTCCCACTCTTTTAATAGTTTTAAACCTCTTTCAGATGTAACATATTTCTGATATTTACTTCTTGGGCTGTCGGGAAGAGTCATTTTAATAAGGCCTGAGCTTAAAAGATTATTCAATGCGTTTTTGAAGTTCCCTGTTCGGCTCTCATAACCTAGCTTTTTCAATAATTCAGCCGTACTTAAGGTTTGCTTGCACGCTTGAATAATTTTTATTTCAGTTTCATTAAGACTGTCATGAACTTCATCATGGGCCTCATCATGGGCCTCATCATGGGCCTCGCTAAGCAGACGCTGTATTATAGTTGATTCTAAATCAAAAGAGTTATCTGAAATTTTAATTAATAGCTTTTTTTCAATAAGTTGATTAGCAACTGCAACGCAATCACCTGTTGGTTTATTAATAATGGATTTAATAATACTAATATTTATCACATTAAGTTTTTGACATATGTAAGCGAATATCGCTGTCTCATCCGCTGATAGTTGCACCCCAATAATTTTTTGAAATGATATTTGATTTTGAGTTAGAAGTATTTTTTGTTCAAGAATTAATTCAAATGTTTTTTTTGATTTGTCATTAATGATTACCGGAGGGAAATAGCCTAATCCACGCCAAGTTTTAAAAACATCACGCAACCCCCATCTTGCATTTTCGCTGAATCCAATTCTTCTAAAAGCTGTGACAATAAGAGGGTTCCTAACTTCTTTTTCTCCAGGTTCAAGGAGTTCTTCAACAGTGGAAAATGCATCACCAGGATTCCAGAACCTAGTTAAGTCCGCATAATGTTGTATTACAGGTTTTCTTGTTTGATCTGCATAATCCTGATGAATTAGAATATTTACGATAGACTCGCGGAAGGCAACGTAATCTATTGGTTGATCTCTTCTTTGAAGTGTTTTTGAGTCTACTTGAAAAGGAATTTCTGCAAATCTATAATACCACTCTATAACTGAGTTCCAAGTTTGTACTAAATTATAATCACAAACAACCCGATCATGCCATCCGCCTTCATCTAAAGAGTTTGATATACCTAAAAACCTCTGACAATCAATAATAGGCCGTGGAAGGATACTTCGGAGATATCCCTCTGAGCCAAACAACAAAATCGAGGCAATAGTTGGTTTTCTCCCTAATGAAGTTTCTTTAATAAATCCCATTTGAAAAAGGAAGTCTTCATCAGAAAGCTCTGTATAGCTGCGATTACCACCTTTTAATTCATATTGTTGTCGGTACCATAAAATATCTTTAGAGTTGAAACATGCATTTATGTCAATATCTATAGTGTCACAATCGTAGCGATTTTTTGAAGCATCACTGATAAGGCGTTTAATTTCTTCATCAGAACATTTGACATCACAGGCACCTTTTCGAAGAAAACTTCGTTTTAAATCTCCATTCAAATAAATAGGCTTATCCTGTCGTTTAGCTTCGGGGATATAAAAGATTAGCAGATGTTTGTCTAAAATTACTTCTAAATTTTCTTGAATATCAATATTGCAGTTAATTTTTTTCTTTTGTCTTATTGTTGTTATAAAGTCATTTTGAACTTTATCAACATTTTTAACTCCGACAACTTCAACCTTAATGCCGGTTTTTTTGATTCCAAAAATTAGATGCCCGTTCCTATGGTACTTACTCGGGTTTCTCTTTCATGGCTTTGGTCTTTTGATTAGAGCAATAACGTGACGTCTAAAAACACAAAACCGGCGAATTTCAATCTCTTCTTAGAGGGGTTATCTGTAACCCCATCTGTAAGTTAGATTGATAAAACGTCGGTCTTTGAGGTGAAGAATCTGTAAACCGCAATATAATAACGATTTGCTGTATAGCAGGGGTAGGACTCGAACCTACGACCTCCGGGTTATGAGCCCGACGAGCTGCCAACTGCTCTACCCTGCGTCGACAATGAATGACTATATCGTTATTGGAGAAAAGAGTCAACAGTCGAATTCCATTCAATAGCTACAAATAGTGAGTCATAATGATACACTTGTCGTGTTTTATATTTTTACCCATTTTTTGAATCAGACAAAATGTAGCAATATTTGGAGATTTTTGATAATATGTGTCAAAAAGACTCACTAGGAAGATATTTCAGTTGATTTTACCCAACCTTATAATATTTATAATTTCTGCATCTTTTTATAAATCTATATTATACAAAGAAATACAACTATTAAGCCAAAGTTGGCACATTAGTTGCTTATATTATAAGTGAAAATGAAATAGAAAAAAATATACGGAGGTATAGTATGAGATATGTAGTAACAAGAAATCCAAGTCAAGTTAGGGCAGCCAGAGATTTTGATAGTTTGTTTAACAGTTTGTGGAATAACTGGGGAGTAAGCAGTGCTAAAACCCCATCAGTTGACATTGTTGAAAATGAGAATGCTTACGTCTTAGAGGCTGAGCTTCCCGGCTACAGTGAGAAAGA
>JBAYOE010000147.1:0-4220 GCA_041678405.1 Sphaerochaetaceae bacterium
CTAAATAGTCTTTAGCTAAATCTCTCTGATCCATCTCAAGGGCACAAATGGAGAGTTCGTTGTAAATATCGGAATTACTCTCTCCCAATTCTAAACACTTTAAGAACGAGTCCTGTGCTGCGGGGTAATCTTCTAGTCTCCTTAATGCCCACCCTCTGATGAAATAGGGTGACCAAGATTTGGGATAAAGAGCGATATAAGAGTTTATGAGATGTAAAGCCTGGGTCTCATTACCTAGGTGCATCTCATCCAATGCCTCTTGAAGAAGTTGGTCGCTCTCCACTTTTTTGGCAAGTTCTTTGAACTGTTTTTCTATAATCTCTTTTTTCTCTGAAGGCTGGGCAATCTTAAGATAGCTTTGTAGATGTTCATAAGCCAACTCTTCATTGCCCAAATAAAGGTGTAAAAGACCGATTTCTGCCAGTAGTAACTCAGAAAGCGGATTGCTCTTTAAACCTCTGTTAAGGACATTTAACTGTTTTTGAGTAAACTCTTCAAAGAGTTTTTCATCCTTCTTCTCTTTTGCTTTTTGGGCATATAAAACAGAGAGATTGACAAAAATCTCAGGGATATTTGGATTTAAATAGCTGCAGGCTAAAAACAACTCTTGGGCAAAATCGAGCTCACCGTTGTTTGCTTTGGCAATAGCTGCCAATTGCAATTCATGGACTATATCGGGTTGCATTGCCCTCAGCATATTTTGGTAATAAGTGGCATTTTCATTTTCGGGGTCATGGGCAACCACTTTAATGAGGCCTGCCGCAATCATCTCAACTTTAATGCCATTTTTTACATCGATTGCAGCACTGCCGTCGGCTATCTGAACGGGAATGGGAATTGAAGGGTCAAATTTAAAATTTTCATCTTCAATAATAATTGTCTTAGGAATTGTTATAAACACAATATCGTTAAGAAGGTTATCCAAACTCATCTCTGGTGTTTCCTTTAAAAGATAAAAAAGACCTGCGGTGTCTAAATGGAGGATGTCTCTTGAACCTATGGTTCAAGTGGGAAACTAGGTGCAAGGCATTCTGATCTCTAAAAAGAGGTAAGCCTCCCGAAATCAATTCAACCCTGCTATGCCGAATCCCCTAAATGTAGTTTGAGCCAAGAGAACTCTCGCTCCACGGACACCGCAGGCTCATTTTCACGGTTCAATGGTAGCATACTAACTAAAAAAACGGAACCGGTTGGGTTCCGTTTGTCATAATTGCTAAATCTTCTTTAAGGAGTGATGTCATCAAGACTCACTTCATCAATAGTCAGCGGAGAACCGCCTGTAAAGTGATCCGCAGCCTCCAGATCTTGGGTAAGGATACCGGTAATGTCGATATCGTCAAGTCCCTCAATAGAATCGAGTCGATCAAGGGCCTTTGTGACACTCTCTTCAATAAGTTTGTTATCAGCTGTAAAGGTATCTGCATACCGCTGCAACTCTTCATTATGGACAGAAAGAACCTCTATCTCTGTGTTCAGTTCATCAATCTTTTGTTCAAGATTTCTGATTAAAATTGTTGCTTTAACAACTCTTTGTTCCAGTAACTGTAGTTTGTCGAGAGTGGTCATCACCAAGCCTCCTTGAATATTTCCTTTAGTTCAGAACTGTTTTGACATGAGCCACTAACTGACTGAAAGTAGCTTTGTCTTCGATAGCCATGTTAGAAAGAGCCTTTCTGTTAATCTCTATGTTTGCCAGTTTTAAACCGTGCATGAACTGAGAATAGTTAAGCCCTTCAGCTTGAACTCCGGCAGAAATACGGGCTATCCAGAGGGATCTAAAATCTCTTTTTTTCCGTCTGCGGTCGCGATAAGCATACTGACCGGCTTTTGTAACGGCATCTTTTGCCGACCTAAAGTTGGTACCTCTTCTTCCCCAGTACCCTTTGGCTTGATCAAGAATCTTCTTTCTTCGATCTTTTCGTTTTGTTCCGTCTACTGCTCTTGGCATAATTCACTCTCCCTAAAAATCGTACGGAAGTAAGATTTGAATTTTCTTTACTTCGGCTTCGCTAAGAACTCCAGCTTTGCGCAAATTGCGTTTCCTTTTGGAGCTTTTTTTGGTGAGAATGTGCCTAAGGCCCTGTTTTTTATACATGACCTTTCCACTAGCGGTAACTTTATACCGCTTGGCAGCAGACTTTCTTGTTTTCATCTTTGGCATAATAAACCTCTTTTGTGCGCTTACAGGGAACAAGAAATCCCAGAAGCAACATTTTTATCCTATCATCAAGATAGTCTATTTACTTTTTTGTTTGGCAGGGGTGACAATCATACTCATCATCCTCCCTTCCATCGCTGCAGGGCGGTCAAGATTATAAGCAACCTCTTTTTCTGTCAGAAGGTTTAAAATCGTATCGAGAACTACTTTACCCAATTCAGTATGGGCAAGTTCTCTGCCTCTGAATCTAACAGAAACTTTTACTTTATTACCTTCTTTAAGAAATTCGCCAATGGCTTTGGTTTTGAACTCCATGTCATGTCGTTCAATCTTAGGCTGCATCCTAATCTCTTTTAACTTGACAACACTCTGATTTTTTTTGGCTTCCCGATTCCGTTTTTCTTGTTCGTACCGATACTTTCCATAATCGAGTATCTTACAAACAGGGGGATTTGCATTTGGTGAGACTTCGACTAAATCTAGTTCTGCATCAGCCGCTAAGTCCAATGCTTCATTGAGGGCCATAACGCCCCGCTGTTTTCCCTCTGCATCAATTACGAATATCTCCCTGGCTCTGATTTGCCGGTTGATTCTCAGTTCTTTAGTAGCCAATCGTTCTCCTTGTCTCTTTTAGAAACTAAAATTAAAATATTTTTCAAGTATAGCCTTGCAATAAATCACTATAACACAAGGGCCCTTTGATGGTCAAAGGCCCCTTTAGGATTTTAGTAATAAATTTAGTTAAGCTTTATTGGCAGAGCCCAAAACATTAATATTTTTATGCATGTACATCTCTTTGAGAGCTGCTCTGGCCGGTCCCAAGTATTTTCTTGGATCAAATTCAGCGGGACTCTCTGCAAAAACTTTCCTTATAACGGCAGTCATTGCCAAACGGCCGTCACTGTCAATGTTTATTTTACAAACAGCCGACTGTGCAGCTTTTCTAAGTTGTTCTTCGGGAATACCAACGGTATCTTTTATTGCACCGCCAAATTGGTTGATCATTTTTACGTAGTTTTGAGGTACGCTTGAAGAGCCGTGCAGGACAATCGGAAAACCGGGAAGCTTTTTCTCAATCTCTTGGAGAATGTCAAAGCGAAGTGGGGGAGGAATTAAGATTCCTTCGGCATTACGGGTACACTGCTCGGGCCTAAATTTGTTTGCCCCATGGCTGGTTCCAATGGAGATTGCCAATGAATCAACATTTGTTCTTTGAACAAAGTCTTCAACCTCTGCAGGTTGAGTGTAAGTGGAGTGTTCGGCAACAACTTCATCTTCAATTCCTGCCAGTATTCCCAACTCTCCCTCAACGGTAACATCATATTTGTGGGCATAATCGACAACTTTTTTAGTCACTTCAATGTTTTTTTCATACGGAAGGTGCGAACCGTCAATCATTACTGAAGAGAAGCCACTGTCTACACACTCTTTACAGGTCTCAAATGAATCTCCGTGGTCTAAGTGAAGCACAATAGGGATAGAATAACCGAGTTCTTTAGCATAATTGTTAGCCCCTTTTGCCATGGCTTGGAGGAGGTTAATGTTGGCATAATCTCTGGCACCCCTAGATACTTGTAAAATTACCGGAGAGCGGGTCTCAACACACGCTTGGATAATTGCCTGCAGCTGTTCCATGTTGTTAAAGTTGTAAGCAGGAATAGCATATCTACCCTCGATTGCTTTAGCAAACATCTCTCTACTGTTAACCAGTCCTAGTTCTTTATAGGAAACCATAGTGATTTCACTCCTTATGATAATTATAGCTTAGTTTAAATCTACAAGTTTTCAATAACTTTGGTCAACCGCCACTCTGATTCATTAATTTTTAATTTGACAACAATTTAAAGTTCGATTTTATCTGTTCGATTAGCTTATCGAGAGGGATGTTTTTTATTTTAGAAACTTCTTCATAAACAAAAGAGATATTCAAAGGGGTATTTACTTTTCCCCTCAAAGGCTCCGGAGACAAGTAAGGGCTGTCGGTTTCCAATAAAAGATTTTCCAAAGGCACATAAGAGACCATTTGGCGCAAAGCTCCACTACTTTTATAGGTAACAGGTCC
>JBAYOE010000148.1:0-4213 GCA_041678405.1 Sphaerochaetaceae bacterium
CGTGCATTTTTGCAAAAGTCATAAATTCGGTTGTACATACCGGAGTAAAATCGGCAGGGTGTGAAAACAGAATTACCCATTTTCCTTTGTAATCTTCGGGAAAGTTCATGTTGCCTTGTGTTGTGACAGCGGTAAAAGAAGGTGCCGGCTCTCCAATCAACGGCATAGTGCTTCTCAAATTTTCTTCCATTTTATTTCTCCTTAAAAATTAATTTATGATTATAAATCAATAATAGTAGTGATTATCGTTATTGTCAAGAGTTAGTATTCTTATCACGGTGATGTAGTCACAGACTTAAAATTTATAAAAATTTATAGTGGAATCGAACTATGAATACCGGAGGATTTAAATAGATGATTATCAATGTGAATCAAGAGAACTTTGAAAAAGAGGTACTGCAGTCTGATGTACCTGTGTTAGTCGATTTTTGGGCACAGTGGTGCGGTCCCTGCAGAATTCAGGGAGAAATTTTAAACTCCTTTGTCAAACAGGTGGTAGAAGGTAAAGCAAAGATTTGTAAAGTTGATGTTGATACCGAGCAAAACCTTGCTTATGAGTATAATGTTATGAGTATTCCCACTTTAATGGCTTTTAATGAGGGAAAAGTCACCGCTAAACAAATCGGAGTCAGTGACGAAAATAAATTGCGCACAATGTTAAATATTTAAGTCAGAGCATACAGGGCATCACGGTTAATCAGCGTGATAGTCCCTCTGGATAAATTTACCAGCTTATCGTCTTGGAAGCGACTCAACATCCTGGTCACTACCTCTCTGGCCGAACCTAAATCTTTGGCAATAGCCTCGTGGGTGACAGAAAATGAATCGCTTTCGGCGATAGCCGCCTGTTCTAAAAGATGCATTGCCAAACGGCGGTCAAATCTCATAAATACAATCTGCTCGATAATCCACATCACATCGCTGAAACGGCTTGATACCAATTGATTTGTAAAATCTTGAACGATTGGATTTGTTTTACCTACATCCTCATAGGCATCGGTGGCAATTCTTAACATTGTCGTTGGTTTTTCGGCTTGCACGTGGACATCAAAGGTGATGTTTCTGATTAAACAAGAGGCCGATAAAACACAAACATCGTGGTTAAACAACCTATAAAGGGTAATCTCTTTTGTGCTGTCACCGATTATATAAATTCTTAATTGCCCTGAAAGAACCATTAACAGACCGGTACACTTATTGCGGTCTTCATGGACAATAGCTCCTTTTGGGTGGGTAAAACGTAATGAAGCTTCGCTAAGAATTTGCCTCTCTTTTTCTGATATCTTGTTCCAGAAAGGGAAATTTTCCTCCAACGCCTGCAAATCAGAATCACTGAGCATCTTAAAACTCCTATTATCTCATACTACAATAAATCGGAATTGTCTTACAACAACCTAAGCTTAATAAACAGAGTCTTTGGTTTTTAATAATTTAGCTAAAACATATGTTGACGAACAATTGAGATGTCGTTAGTATAACGGAAGGCCGAAGTGGTGGAATAGGTAGACACAAGGGACTTAAAATCCCTTGCTCTTCGGGGCGTACGAGTTCAAGTCTCGTCTTCGGCACAAAAAACTGAGCCCTAAAAGCCCAGTTTTTTTTGTTTGGCAGCGGAAGTTTGGTTCATCGGAAAATTCTCTTTTTTACCCTGCCTTTAGAGAATTACTAAACTAAAAGCCCATTGCGGTTAAAGAAGTTACTTGAAGAATTTCTGATAAGAGCCATATAGTTGTAAAATACTTTTGAAGCTATAGAGAGGATATTTAAGAATGTTAAACTTTAACTATTTTAATCCGGGTCGGGTTGTATTTGGTTCTGATACGATTAAAGAGGTAGGTTCTCTGGTATCTCCTTACGGAAAAAGAGTTCTGCTGCATTATGGTGGTGGGTCGATAAAGAAGAACGGTGTCTATGACCAAGTTACAAATTCTTTAAAAAATTCTGATTTAGAGATTGTGGAACTCTCCCAAGTTAAGCCAAATCCGCGCCTATCGTTGGTAAAAGAAGGGATCGAGATATGCAGAGAGAAAAACATTGATTTTATCCTTGCGGTGGGAGGAGGCAGCGTAATTGACTCTGCCAAGGCAATCGCCTTTGGGGTAAAACTTTCTCCAGAAGAAGATATCTGGGAAGATTATTATATGCGTAGCGATTGTGTTATAAACGATGCCCTTCCGGTGGGTGTTGTTTTAACGATTCCGGCAGCCGGTTCCGAAAGTTCAACCGGCAGTGTTATCACCGATTGGGATAAGAATTTAAAAAGAGCCGTTAACAGTGAAACGATAATTCCCCGATTTGCGGTAATGGATCCAAAGACAAACTACTCTTTAAGCGCTTATCAAACCGCCTGCGGTATTTCAGATATCTTAGCCCATGCAATGGAGCGCTATTTTAGCGATGTTCTGTACAACGATTTAAGTGACCGCCTTTTAGAGGCTGTGATGCGCAACATCATTGCCTACGGCCCTTTGGCATTAAAATATCCAAATGAGTACCGTTACCGAGCTGAAATTATGTGGACCGGTACAATTGCCCACAACAACTTACTAGACCAAGGAAGGATAGGGGATTGGGGTTGCCACGATATTGAACATGAAATCAGCGGAATTTATGATTTGGCTCACGGAGCCGGACTGGCAATAGTTTTTCCTTCATGGATGAAGTATCTCTATAAAAATCACCTTGATAGGTTTGTCCAGTTTGCTATCCGTGTAATGGATGTTGATTTAACCTTTGATGATAAAGAGACAATAGTCGAAATTGCCATCGAGAAATTAAAATCTTTTTATAAAAAAATTGGGATGCCCATTAGTCTCAGTGATGCCTCCATCGGCTCTGAAAGAATCAGAGAAATGGCTGAAAAAGTATTTATGGACGGAAGAACCAAACTGGGCTCTTTTGGTAAATTAAATGTAGACGATGTAGAAAACATACTGAGAATGGCTTTGTAAATATATAATGATTCTATGAGAAACTAAAATCTGACTATTTTTTATTTATTTACAACTAGGGTATATAGCTACAATGAATTTAGTTTTCGGCTTATTTTTGCCCTTAAGACTTGACAGAGAGAGCTAAATAATTGATATTCCGAATTGGTTGCTAAGGCTTCAGAGTGTTGTTTCTGAAAATTTTACGCCTGAAACACCCGGAGGAAAGAAAAGAGATTGAAAGGTGTTGAAGTTTCTGTTGATCGGGTTACCCGGTCTTATGGTGATTTCAAAGCACTCGATGATGTGAGTGTCACCATCAATAAAGGTGAATTCTTTTCACTTTTGGGGCCGTCGGGGTGTGGTAAAACTACTTTACTACGTATTATTGCAGGATTTGACTATCCTGATGATGGGATTATTGCTTTTGACGGGAAAAGTGTACTCAGTGTTCCTCCCGAAAAAAGAGAATCCAATACGGTTTTTCAGACATATGCACTTTTTCCCCACTTAAGTGTTTACGAGAACATCGCTTTTCCGTTACGTCTTAAACGTTTGGAGAAGAAAGTCATCGATGCGAAGGTAAAAGAGTACATCCAACTGGTACAGTTGGAAGAACACTTACATAAAAAACCCTCAATGCTCAGCGGCGGTCAAAAGCAGCGCGTCTCGATAGCCAGGGCTCTAATCAACGAGCCGAGTGTTCTTTTACTGGATGAACCGCTTTCGGCATTGGATGCAAAATTAAGGCAAAACCTCCTGATAGAGTTGGACAACATCCACGATGCAGTCGGAATTACCTTTATTTATGTTACCCATGATCAAAGTGAAGCACTCTCAGTTAGTGACCGTGTTGCAGTAATGAATAAAGGAAAGATTTTACAGGTCGGAACCCCCTATGAAATCTATGAAACACCGGCAACCCGTTTTGTTGCTCAATTTATAGGTGAAACAAATATTTTTGAGTGTAAAGTGCTCTCATGTGAACCTTACGGTGAAGAGTTTTTAATCCATGCCGATGTGCCGGCTTTAAACAGTATGGTGCAGGTAACCGATTACGACCCTCAAAAGATAGGGTCAATTATGGATTTTACAATAAGACCGGAGAAAGTCCGTATCACATTAAATCCTCCCCGAACCACCAGAACCGAAGTCAACATATTTAAAGGTATTGTTGAAGAGCCTGTGTACAGCGGTTTCCAATCAAAATTTTATGTTAAACCTGATCAAAACCCCTCGTCACTAGTGAAAGTATATAAACAACACACTGTGTTTTTGGATGA
>JBAYOE010000149.1:0-4173 GCA_041678405.1 Sphaerochaetaceae bacterium
CTGATGTTCTGGAAAAGCTGGAAGACCATGAGTTTTTAAAAAGCCAGTCATTAATTAT
Organism: Sphaerochaetaceae bacterium; assembly: GCA_041678405.1. Classification (GTDB taxonomy): domain Bacteria; phylum Spirochaetota; class Spirochaetia; order Sphaerochaetales; family Sphaerochaetaceae; genus JBAYOE01. The sequence goes on from JBAYOE010000149.1 coordinate 59, forward strand.
TAGTTTAGATAATAAAAGCAAATACAAAGCCATCGATGAGCTGCCAATATCAAAAAAAGAGATAGAACCTAAAGATCTTCCCTCCGAATCCGATATCGCCGCAATTTTATACACTAGCGGTACTACAGGTAATGAGAAAGGGGTTGTTTTAACTCATGCAAACATTGTCAGTAATGTCTACCAAGCCAGTGACCCTGAGTTTCTCTCTATCACCAGTGATGATATATTTTATGCCTTACTGCCATTGCATCACTCTTATTCAATGACAGCCGTCTTTCTGGAAGCAATTAAACACGGTTGTGAATTGCTCTTTGGTCAGGGAATAGTTGTCTCAAGGGTTCTCAATGAGATGAGAGAAGGAAATGTGACTCTCTTTTTAGCCATTCCCCTTTTATACAACAAACTCCTTTCGGGATTAATGAAAAAAGTTAGAGAGAAAGGTTTGGCTGCCTATGCTCTTATAAGAGTACTAATGGTTCTCAATGGGCTCTTAAGAAAGTTCTTTAAGATTAATATGGGGAAAAAGTGGTTTTACCCCCTTTTGGATGGGATCGGAATGGTAAACAACAAACTCTGTATTTGTGGCGGAGGACCTCTCTCTCCCGAAACTTTTAGGCAGTACCAGCAATTGGGACTAGATTTCATTCAAGGCTACGGATTAACAGAGACCAGCCCTATTCTGACACTCAACCCTGTCAGCCGCTTTAAAGTTTCCAGTGTCGGGAAAGTGTTACCGTTGGTTGAGATGAAAATTGGAGAACCCGATTTCTTTGGTAACGGAGAGGTTTTAGTCAAGGGACCCAATATTTGTCAAGGTTACTTTAATGATGAGAAAAACAGCAGTGAGCTTTTTACAAAAGATGGTTTTCTTAAAACCGGTGATTTGGGGCATCTGGATAAAGAAAACTACCTCTATCTGAAAGGAAGGGCAAAAAACTTAATTGTTACCGAGGGGGGTAAAAACGTCTATCCCGAGGAGATTGAAGATCAATTCCAACTTTATGCCGAGATTGAGCAGATTATGGTGAGAGGCTACATAGCCAATAAAGCCTCCCGTTCAGAGGGCATTGAAGCCCTTATCTTTCCCAATTTTGACTACTTTGAGCAACAAAATATTGCCAAAGAAAGTATTGAAAAAGAGGTTGAAAAGATTGTTTCAGAGGTAAACAGGAGACTTATTCCCTATAAAAAGATCTCGAAATTCACACTTTTAGATACCCCAATGGCTATGACCAGTACAAAAAAAATCCAAAGGACAAAAGTGTTGCCAACCAATAATCACTCCAGATGAGTTATTGGCTGACACTTAATCTTTATTTATGGTATCTTTGATTCATGCAGATTCTCATTAAGAATGCAATTGTTCTCCCGCTTACCTCCCAAGAGGTTATAACTGAGTGCTCAGTAGCCGTCAGTGAATCTAAAATCGTAGGAGTCGGAACAATACCGTCTGCCTTCAAAGCCGACAAAATAATTGATGCAACAAATAAAATTGTAATGCCGGGTTTAATTAACAGTCACACTCATGCCAGCATGACCCTTTTTAGAAATTTTCCCGATAAAATAACGAGCCTCCAAGACTGGTTAAGTCAAATTTGGCCTTTAGAGGATAAGTTGGAAGCCCAACATATCTACAGCGCGAGCAAATTAGCCATTGCAGAAATGATTCGAAACGGAATCACAACTTTTAGTGACTTTTATTTTTTTCAAGAAGAAACCGCCAGGGCAGTTATCGAATCTAAAGTAAAAGCCAATTTGTCCCTCACTTTGTTTGGAGATGAACAGTCGAGTCTTGATAGGCTTGCTAAACAGCTGCCTGTTCTAAAAAAGTTCAGAGAAGAGACAAACGGATCACTTTTTTTTGATATCGCCCCCCACTCTATCTATACGTGTAGCAGAGGTTCTTTTACTTTAGCTAAAGAGGCAGCGCAACAGAATTCTTGCAAAGTGCACACCCATATCAGCGAAACCAAAGTCGAAGTTAAAGATTCTTTAAGGGAGTTTGGAAAAACTCCGGCTCTCTATTTAGATTCGCTTGGTATTTTGGAAGAAAACAGAGCCTATTTAGCCCACGGAATATATCTGAGTGATGAAGAAATCTCATTATTGGCAAAAAAGAGAATCCCTTTGGTTCATAATCCAAGCAGCAACTGTAAACTTGGATGTGGAATAGCCCCGATTGGGAAATATAGGGATAAAGGGGTCTTATTGGCTTTGGGAACCGACGGAGCGTCAAGCAACAATAGTTTAGATCTCTTTCAAGAGATGCGCCTGTGCGGTCACTTAGCTGCGGTTCTGACAAACACTCCCGATAACTTAACACCCTATGAGATTGTTCAAATGGCCACTGTAGGGGGGGCTACCGCCCTTGGACGCCAAGAGCAGTGCGGTACCATCGAAGTCGGTAAAGATGCCGATTTACTCTTAATCGATTTGGATACTCCCAACGGATATCCCCTTAACAATGTCTACAGCAGTATTGTTTATGCGTTAAACAGCGGTAATGTTGAAACTGTAATTTGCGCAGGAAACATTATTTTGGAGAATAAAAAGTTGACTACAATTGATTGGGAAACCACAAAAAATGAGTTTAACAATGCAATAATGTCACTTCAATAGATAAAGGAAAACAATAACAGATGGTTTTTTACACTGCATTCTCAGTCTTGTTTCCGTTGTTTGGCAAAATTGCCTTAGGTTACACTTTCCGTCATTTCGGTCTCGTCAAAGAGGAAACTCTCTTTGAAATAAACAATATTATTTTTAGGGTACTGTTACCTACCCTCGTTTTCATTAACATTTATCAGACAGATTTTTCTTCTGTTACCAGTTACAGTTTACTTTGGTATGCAGCTTTGTCGATAATGGTCATTTTTGTGTTTTTTATGGTAACAATTCCCCTATTTGTCAAAAAGAACAGTAAACGCGGTGTTTTAATCCAAGCTATTACCAGAAGTAATTTCATTTTCTTTGGGATGCCGATGGCTCTGGCTCTTTATGGCAAAGAAAGTACCGGTTTAGTGACACTGCTGATTGCTATCCTAACACCACTTTTTAACATTAACAGTATAATAGCTTTGGAGTTATTTAAGGACGAAAAAACACACCATTTAAAAATTATAAAAAATATTGTTACCAATCCAATCATTATCGGTGGTGTTTTAGGATTGTTGTTTCCCTTACTCAACATTAAACTTCCCATATTTTTTGAAAAATTTCTCGCTGACATAGCTTCAATTACAACCACTTTGGCTTTAATTGTCCTCGGAGCGTATGTGACTTACTCGTCGGTCAAAGAGAACTTCTCTCTCCTTTTAACGGGGCTTTTATTTAGGTTAATTATTGTTCCTTTTGTGGGAATTACAATCTCAATTCTTTTAGGTTTCAGAGGCCTTGAATTGGTTCTTCTGCTCTCAATTTTTGCAACTCCTACGGCAGTTAACTCCTTCGCTTTAGCTCAAAAATTAAAGGGAGATGTTGATTTAGCTGGACAATTGGTTGTTTTTTCGACAACATTCTCTCTGATTACACTGTTCTTTTGGATTTCATCGCTGATGGCATTGGGCTATTTTTAGTTATAAAATGCTGCCTGAAGGGCAATAAGTTTCTCATCTGAGGGCTTTCTTGTTCTTTTATGGGATTCAATTTGGTGAGTGGCCACAATTTTCATAGGCCTTTTTGAGAGCTTAACAACCTGATCAGCCATCAGCAAAGCTTCTTGGATATCGTGTGTAACATAAAGGGTGGTTCTCTTATCGTTGTACCAAAGATTTAAGAAAGAGTGGACAAGTTGCCATCGCAGAGAATAATCGAGACTCTGAAACGGTTCGTCTAAGAGCATTAAATGGCCGGGATAGGCAAAAGAGCGGGCTATGGCGACTCTTTGGCGCATTCCTCCCGAAAGTTGCTCAGGTTTGAGTTTGGCATACTCACCAAGACCCACCATTTTTATAAATTTCATCGCTACATCAAGTCTTTGTTTATGACTTTCATAAAACGGGCGCAGTACCAGTTCAACATTTGTTAAGACGGAAAACCAAGGCAAAAGGCGTGGCTCCTGAAATAAGTAACTGACAGGACCCTCTTCACTCTCACTTTTTACGACTGATCCGCTA
>JBAYOE010000150.1:0-4134 GCA_041678405.1 Sphaerochaetaceae bacterium
ATTGTCATTATAGTTTCTGTTCTTGTTTTATTGGCTCTTTACTACTTTGTTTATAAAACAGAAAAAGGCCAGGCAATACTAGCAGTGGCTGAAGATGCTGAGACGGCATCACTCATGGGAATAAACCCAGAAGGTATTTATACATTGGTATGGGGGTTAAGTCTCGGGATAGTTGGAATTACGGGGGCAATTTTAGGAGGAATGTATTACTCGCACCCAAATGTAGGGGTGAGTTTTGGAATTTACAGCTTTATAGCCGTTGCAATGGGAGGATTTGGAAGTATTCCGGGGGCATTTATAGGGGCATTTTTAGTTGGCTTTATTCAGGTTTTTGCCGCCTACTTTTTTCCTCCAAGTTTAAAATTACTATTTGTAATAATTGTATTCATGATTGTTATAGCAATTAAACCACGCGGTTTCTTCGGGAGGTATTAGAGTGTTAAAATCAAAGTTACAATCAGCCTTTACCTTTGGAAAAACTGAACGGTACGTTGTTATTTTTGGGGTTATTTGCTTTATAATATATCCATTTTTATTTAAAGCTACTTTTCCCATCCATATAATGATTACCGTTTTTATTTATGCAATTTTAGGAACAGCTTGGAATATAACCGGTTCGGCAGGTCTTGTCTCGTTGGGACAAACATTCTTTTATGGAGTAGCCGGTTATGTGTCAGCTATTTTAAGCTATCACTTTGGAGTTAACTTTTGGGTTGGATTAGTTATTGCAATGGCAGTTAATGCCGTTATTGGGGTAAGTATCGGAAGCCTTTTGGCGAAAGTTTACAACCAATATTTTGCGATAGCGACTATTGCCTTAGCTGAAATGGCGCGTGCTATAGTAATAAATTGGCCATTTGTTGGCGGTTCTGTAGGTTTGTTTTTGCCCTATGATAGGTGTGATTCACTTATAAAGTGTCAGTTTATGACAAATAGGGTGCCTTACTATTTTATTATTATGGGCTTGTACGTGTTAGTAATTATCTTTACTAACTATATTTTCAACACAAGATTTGGTTACTACCTGAAAGCAATGAAAGGTAACAGAGATGCCGCAATGAGTCTGGGGATTAACATTGACAGATTAAAGATGAAAGCAATCATTGCTAATGCGGTTATTGCCGCAATACCAGGTCCTTTTATGGCTCAATACACATTCTTTTTAAGCCACGATACATTTTTCAAATTTCAAACATCGGTTTATGCTCTTTTAGTTGCGGTTTTAGGAGGAATAGGAACTCTGTGGGGCCCGCTTGTTGGTGCTTTAGTTCTGATACCTCTAAGTGAACTTTTCCGCATTACTATCGGTGGTTCAGGGAGAGCAACCGATTTGGTTGTTTTGGGAGCAATAATGATGATAATGGCAGTCTATCAACCACAAGGGATTTTGGGTTTCAGAACAAATAAGTTAAAAGAGAGACTTCCTGGTAAAAAACTTTTTTTAGGAAAATCTAAAAAAGATACAGGAGCCGACAAATGAAAAGATTGGAAGTAAAAAATCTAAACAAAAGTTTTGGCGGTCTGAAAGCAACAAATAATGTCTCATTTAGTGTGGAACCAGGTGAGGTTCTTGGTTTGATTGGCCCAAATGGAGCTGGGAAAACAACATTATTTAACTGTCTGACAGGCTTCCTTAAAGTTGATTCGGGGACTGTTCACTTTGGAGATGACGAAGTTCAAAATAAATTACCTGATAAAATAAATAAAATGGGAATAGCTAGGACATTCCAGATCCCTCACACCTTTAGGAATATGACTGTTCTGGAAAACGTCATGGTCGGTGCTTTTTCAAAAAGTAACGATGTAAATCAGTGCCGCGAAGAGGCTTTAGAAGTTCTCAAGTTTATTGGGATGGAGCATAAAAAAGACCTTATGGGGCAACATATAACATTGGCTGATGAGAAACTCTTAGCGATAGCCAGAGCGTTGTCAACTAAGCCTGGATTGCTTTTATTGGATGAAGCAATGAGTGGTTTAACACCCCTAGAGGCTCAGTATGCAATTGAAGTTGTCAAGAAAATAAGGGCTTCAGGAGTCTCCATAATTGTTGTTGAACACGTAATGGAGATAGTCATGCCTATTTCTGACCGAGTTATTGTAATCAACGCAGGAGCTAAAATTGCAGACGGAAAACCTGAGGTAGTCTCTAGAGATCCTGCAGTTATTGAGTGCTATTTGGGAGGGGTGTAAAGATGTTTTTACAAATTAAAGACCTCGATATTGGATATGTTAAAGGAAATAATGTCGTTAACAAAGTCAATTTTTCAATTGATAAAGGCCAAATTGTTTCAATAGTTGGCTCAAACGGAGCAGGGAAATCGACAATATTAAAATGTATTGCTGGCACTCTTAAACAAGCTGGTGGAGAAATATGGCTCAACAACGAAGATATAGGGGAACTTAAACCTCAGGAGAGAGTTAAGCGTGGTCTAGCTCTGGTTCCAGAGGGGAAACGGCTCTTTAGTCGTTTAACTGTTAAGCAGAATTTGATTTTGGGTGCTTATACCAACAAATCTAAAGAATTTAGAGAAGAAATGCTTGAAACAATCTACAACATGTTTCCGGTTATAGGAAAAAGATCTAATCAAATTTCCGGTACACTCAGTGGCGGAGAGCAGCAAATGTTGGCTCTTGGCCGAGCACTGATGAGCAGTCCTAAACTTTTGATGCTGGATGAGCCGAGTCTGGGCATTATGCCGTCTTTGGTAAAAGAGTTGTTCGATGCAGTTGTTGAATTAAATAAAAAAATGAAAATTAGCATTTTATTGGTAGAGCAAAATGTTCATAAATCGATTGAAATTGCCGATAAAGTCTATGTTCTACAAACCGGCAAAATAGTACAGGAAGGGGGGAAAGAACTGGCTAACGATGATTCGGTTAGAAAAGCTTTCTTGGGTATTTAGTTGCTTATAAAAGACTATGCATAACGAAATAGAGAGAGGATAAGTTATGAGTAAAAAAGAGAGTTTGTTAAATGAGAAGTATCAGGTAGGCGCAAAGAAGCTACTCGATTCATTAGGGATTAATAAAAAAGATCCCCTTACGGTTTTGAATACTGCAGAAACCATTGAATTTACCAATCAAATCTTAATTGCAGCAAAAAAGCAGGGCTACACCAATGTAATCAATGTTGTCATCCCGGCTCCTTATCGTCCGGTAACTGAAATATCCCCATTATTAAAAAATGTAATCCAAAACAGCAAAGCTGTCGTATATTCTGTTGATCGACGCAATGAGGAAAACTTCACTTTTAACCGTCCTCTGCAACAACTTTGTCAAGACAGCAAATGCAAATATGTTTATATTTACGACCCAAGCTTAGATTACTTAAAAGATGGAATGGCTGCTGATTATGAAGCAGTAGCCCAAAAAGCGCAAAAAATTAAGGGAATTTTAGAAAAAAGCAGCCTAATTGAAGTGAAAAGTAAGTTAGGTACAGATTTAGAGTTTAAACTCTATACCGACACAATTATTCCCCGCAGCCCCATCTTCAACCCAGGCTTCTATTGGAACCAAGCCCCTGAGGGGGAAGTGATGAGTTGTCCATTGGAGACAACATTCAATGGCCGCATGGTTATCGATGGAGTCATAACCGGAATGGGTACTCCTCCCACCTTGATAATTTACGATTTCAAAGATGGTGTAATTACAGATGTTGAGGGAGATAAGCAATTTCTTGATAAGCTTCTGTCTATGCTAAGAAAATCAGATGACAGAGTTGAGTCATTTATTGGAATGTGGATAGCTGAATTATCGGTTGGATGCAATGATTGGGCTGTTTTTGACGATAATATTTCTAATTGTGAAAAAGTAAGTGGAGGAATCCATTTTGCCATGGGTAACTCTGAAGGCTTAGGTGCCGATAGAGGAGAAACTTACCATTTTGACCATATTATGAAAGCCCCAAGCATTTGGGTAACAGATAATTCGGGAAACAGATTTCAGTTAATTGATGATGGAAAATTATTAGTATAGAAAAGTTTGAGGTATAAAATGGACAAACAAATTTCGGAAGTCGTAAAAAATATTGCACCTTCGGCAACAATTGAAATCGCAACCAAAGCAAAACAGATGAAGCGTGAAGGAATTAATGTTATCAGTTTTGCCACAGGGGAACCTGATTTTGGCACACCA
>JBAYOE010000151.1:0-4122 GCA_041678405.1 Sphaerochaetaceae bacterium
ATTATTTTTACTAAATTTATTTTCTTGGGTTTTTATAAAAAAATGAAATTATAACTAAAAATATCAAAACAATAAAAAATACGATTACTATTTTAACAAATGTGAGAATGGGGCTAGATATCTCTGTCGTCCTTTCTTCAATTATCTGTTCGCCGGTAATAGGATCCCTCTTTTTAATAGTTTCACTTTTTTTAGTCGGTTTAAAAATCAGATAAATAATTAAACCAAATACACCAATAAAAATAAGTCCAACCACTACATAACCCTTTTAAATTAATGTAAGCCCCATACTAACACCCTTTCCTATTCAATCAAACCCTTTGTAGAAGCTTCGGTTGGTGCAATTATTATTTTTATATTCCCGTCAGATACCAGCTGCTCTGCTTTGTTCAAACTTAGAGCAACTGCTTTACTTACTTCTGCTTTAGTTATGAGTAAAACAATCTCTTTTTCGGGCTGCAATTCTACGCCGGTAAAAGGAATTTTAATACTTGCATGCTCTTCGGAGGCTCTTCCGTGAAGTATTGTAGCTCCTGTTGCTCCGTTGAGGCGGGCGATATTGACAACTTCATCAGCAAAACCTCTGTTTACGATTGTTAATATACAATCGTGTCGGCTAAATTGGTCGATTTGCTCAGTTGCTTCGGCCACAACAGCCTCTTTATGAATCTCCGGATAAACTACTTTTCTCCTTCTGAAGGCTGTTCCCAGTACCATCAGAGAGAAAACAGGAGCCATGGCAACCATTGCGATTACTCCGAAGCCGTCAACTAAGACATTTGCGGTAGGGATGGCTTCGGCAGCTCCTTGGGCAAAAGCTAAAACAAAAGTAGCTGTCATCGGCCCAGAAGCAACTCCACCGGCATCAAAAGCGATTCCTACAAAAACAGGGTCGCTAATATAAGATAAAATTATGGCTAGGGCAAAACCGGGTAAGAGGAAATACCAAAGTTTTACATCGGGGACGATAATTCTGACCATTGAAAGAGCAATTGCAATTCCTACTCCGATAGAGAGGGTTATCTTAATTAACTTAACCGGGATATGTCCGGCCGTGACTTCTTCAATCTGTTTTCCCAAAACATGAACCGCAGGCTCCATTAAAACTACAATCAACCCCAATAAAAAGGCAACTGTCACTAATAACTTGCTGTTTAAGGATGCAATTTTTATCCCAATCATATGACCCATATCAAGAAAGCCGGCATGAACTCCGACAAGAAAGAGAATTAGTCCACCCAAAGTCAATAAAAGCCCTATAACAATTTTTCCCAGATCTTTTTTGTCGATTTTAAACTTAACAAAGTTAAAGGCAAAAAAGAGGAGGGTTATTGGTAATAGAGCAATCAGAGATTCAACTGCAACGGAACCGAAAGTCTCTATAACCGGACCCCATATCCCCGACTTCGGGACAAAAGGCTCAACAGATCCATGGATGTGCTCCTGTTTAGTGATTATTGCCAAACCCATTACGGCGAGTATAGGGCCCGCACTCATTACTCCAACCAGTCCAAATGAGTTTTCTTCAGATTTTTGTCCCCCTTTAATTTTAGCCAAACCAAGGGTTAGTGCTAATACAAAAGGGGTAGTAAGAGCTCCTGTTGTTGCTCCCGAAGCATCAAAGGCTATTGCTAAAAACTCTTCTGAGACGAAAAAAGCCATTACAAAAAAGATGAGATAGGCTATGGTCATAAAAACGTTGTAATTAATTTTTTCATTAAGAAGTCTGATAATCCCAAAGGCTATTAAAATACCGACTCCTATAGAGACTACATAAACTATCGCCTGAGACTTAACGGTGTGACCAGAGGCTACCTCAATTTGTGAACCCAAAATTAAAAGATCAGGTTCTGCCACAGTTATTAAAAATCCTAAAAGAAAGCCTAAAATCAATATCTTAAAGAGTGTTTTTGAGGTGGCAATCTCTTTGGACATATACTCCCCAATCGGGTTCATAGAGAGGTCTATTCCCCACAAAAATATGGAAAGGCCTATGAGCAGTAACGCACTCCCTATTAAAAATCTGAGCAGAAGCGAGGTTTCGATATCGACAACAAAAAAGGAGAGAGCCAAAACTAAGATAACAACCGGGGCAAGAGTGCGAACAACCTCTTTGCCTTTTTCAACTAATAGGTTCATCTGTTTTCCTTCGTTGTAAAGTTCGTTCTCTCATATACGGGAAGGGAGAAGATAATTCCGTTTCCAACTTTTTCCAATACCAGCTCTTCTGTGATTTTGGAGATTAACAGAGGGGTTTTCTCTTTTGACCCAAGTATAATAACGACCTCTTTTTCTGGTTCAATTGCCAGAGGAAAATAAAAATCGACCGGTACTCCGGCACCTCGGCCGTGAGTTACCAAGAAATCCCTTGCTCCTAAACTGATAGCAGCTTCAATACATTTCTCCCCTTTACCTTTATCGACTATCGTAATAATGCAGTGGTTTGTAATTTTATCAGTTTCTATTATTGAGGAATCAAACTGGCTTAGCTCTTTAAACGGAATAGAAAAAGCAACAATCTGTTCTTTGTTTGTAGAGGATTTTATCATGGTATGAAGTAAACCGTTAAGTTTATCGTCAGCATTAATCATCAATAATTCCAGTTGTTTAAGTTTTCTTTGCCTATGTCTAAAAAACCTTGGAGACAGACTGCCTTCGGCTAAAAATATAGTCCCTCCAGTTGCTCCCATAAGGTGTGCTTTATGAAGCAAAGAATTGGCTCTACCTCTGCTGACAATTGCAATAAATAGGGTGTCGATACTACTATCCTTTCGCTAAAACAGCGTTTATTAAATTTAATTATTCTAAAGTTATAACACAGATTATATTTTGAAGCTAAAATAAAAGGGACAAATGGTCAAAGCTTTTTAATATTTTTTTAAAAAAACCGGTGTATCAGCAAAATTTATTAAGCATACTGATTAATCTTTCTTTTTCTTTGGACTCGTTGGTTGCTAATCTTAACAATGGTATAGAGTATCGCAATAAAATAGAATTTTTCATTTTATCTCTGACTTCTTGACGTGAACCCTTTTTATGAAATGATGTTCCATCAACTTCAATAACTAAAATTGGTTTTTTGCTTAATTTTTCAAATATCAAAAAATCAACATGGGTTAAAACATTGGAAACATACTTATTCTCACTTTTTGAAAGTTTCTTAAAATTGCTAATTATCATTCTTAAAGGGACATGTGAAGTGACTGAAAGTTTGCTAAAGCGATCTGTTTTTAAAGTATCTTCAATCAACATATAAGTAAGATTTTCACTGTCGTATTGTGAAACTTTTCTAGATTTTTTAAGCAACAATTTTCTATGCTCTGAATATGAAGAGTAAAGATTATCGAAAATTGAGTAAGTGTTACTTTCTATCACCTTATAATTGTTATATTTGATATAATTTATGAGATCTTGAACATTAGTATTCTCCTTTTGGTTCGAACTTGTTACTAAAATCAGCCTCTTTTTTGCCCTTGAGATTGCGACGTTCATTCGCTGAGCATTGTCAGCAAAAGGTGTGATTATGTTATCTACAGTAGAAATAATAATTGTATCTTTTTCTTGTCCTTGAAATTTATCAACTGTGTCAGCTTTAACTGAAGTATTATAAAAGAGTTCCTGTAAGGCATTTCGTTGTTGGTCATATGGGGTGACAATTCCTACAGATTCTTTCTCAGGGTCTATTTGCTGCTGAGGGAATACTTCATGGAATATCACATCAATTTCTCTCTGATTGTAATTCTGTCTGGCATGATTGCCCGGTGGTGTTTTATAAACAGTCAGTGGAAACTCGTCATCTTTTTCTTCAGCATCAGTTAAAATTATAAGCTTATTGAGCCTCTTGCAAAATGAGCGATTTTAGCTAAGTGTCACTTAAGTATTCATAGCAAGTACCCATAAAACCTTAGAGTTTTTAATCTTCCAGACATTTTTGGCTAAAACTTAACTATTTTAAAAATTACAAGGAGCCATTTAAAGACACCAATCCTACTTAATGCGTAAAGGTGAAAATTCTTCTATTGTTAGGCTACTTTTTCTAACTTTGGTACTATGCAGTATTGCAGGATTTTAATTGCAGCTAAAAGTAAAACCCCTACCATTAAGCAATGGGCTACCTTATCA
>JBAYOE010000152.1:0-4117 GCA_041678405.1 Sphaerochaetaceae bacterium
TCGAGATGTTTGTCGGAGTAGGTGCTTCTAGGGTGAGAGACCTATTTGAGCAGGGGCGAAAGAATGCCCCCTGTATCCTCTTTATAGATGAGCTTGATGCTGTGGGAAGGACAAGAGGATCGGGTCTCGGCGGAGGTCACGATGAGAGAGAGCAGACTTTAAACCAGCTTTTGGTTGAGATGGACGGTTTTGATACCTCAACGGGAGTCATTGTCATGGCTGCCACCAACCGTCCCGATGTTTTGGATCCGGCACTGTTGCGTCCCGGCCGTTTTGACCGTCAGGTTGTAGTCGATATGCCCGATGTTGCCGAAAGAGAGGCTATTTTACAGATTCACTGTAAAAGGGTTAAGATGGCTGATAATGTTGATCTCAACAGAATAGCAAGGGCTACTCCCGGTACCAGCGGAGCCGATTTAGCAAACTTGGTAAACGAAGCTGCCCTTTTTGCAGCCCGCTCTTCAAGAGAAGTCGTAACTATGGAAGACTTTGAGAAAGGCAGAGATAAAATTCTTTTGGGTGTTGCCAAAAAATCTAAAATTCTGACTGAGGAAGAGAAGCTGGCAACTGCCTACCACGAGGCAGGGCATGCTTTGCTGCACTACCATTTAAAGAATTTAGACCCCCTGCATAAGGTCACAATCATTCCCCACGGCAGAGCGTTGGGTTTGACAATCAGTCTGCCTGAAAAGGATGCTTACACAAAAAATAAGAGTGCTTTATTGGATTGGATTAAGTTAACTATGGGCGGTTATGTTGCCGAAGAGTTGATCTACGGAGAGACGACAACAGGAACCAGTAACGATATTAAACAGGCAACCGAGATTGCCACGAGAATGGTAACCGAATGGGGTATGAGTAAACTTGGATTTGTCGGCTACGGCAAAGAAGACGAACCGCTCTTCTTAGGCAGAGAGATTGTTCAACACAAAGATTACTCGGATGAGACTGCCCGAAAGATTGATGCTGAGGTAACCAGAATACTTAGTGAATCGATGGAAGAGACCCGTTCTATTCTTAAGAATAATAAGGATCAACTGGAAACATTAACCAAAGAGTTGGTTGAAAAAGAGACCCTTGATGATGCTCAGATCAGAGAGCTTTTGGGTTTTGAGGCAGTTGAGCAGGTTACTAAGCTTACATAAATTTATTTGAGAGAACTAAATGGATAAAGAGTCCCGATTTACCCGCAATTTTTGTATCATTGCCCATATTGACCACGGCAAGTCGACACTTGCCGACCGTTTCATTGATAAAGCTAAATTAGTCTCTTCCCGCAAGGGGGCGACTAACCAGGTTTTAGATAATATGGATATCGAGCGGGAAAGAGGTATTACAATAAAGAGTCAGGCAGTGACGATTCCCTACAAAGCCCAAGACGGCAACAACTATGAACTTAACTTAGTCGATACTCCGGGACATGTCGATTTCTCTTATGAGGTCTCCAGGGCAATCGGATCCTGTGAAGGGGCACTTTTATTAATAGACGCAGCCCAGGGTGTTGAGGCTCAGACTTTAGCCAATATGTACATGGCAATGGAACTGAATTTAGAGATTATTCCGGTAATCAATAAAATTGATTTGCCCAGTGCCGATATCCCGGCCTGTCTGCACCAAATCGACCACGATTTAGGTCTTGACCCCGATTTGGCGGTTAAAGTTTCAGCCAAAACAGGCCAGGGCATTGACGATTTGTTTGAGACGATTGTCAATTTCATTCCTGCCCCCAAAGGGAACCCCGAAGCACCTTTAAGAGCCCTCATCTTTGACAGTCACTACGACCCTTACAGGGGAGTAATTGTCCACTTCAGGATTTTTGACGGTAAGATAAGGGTAGGCCAACAGATAAAACTCTACTCCACCGAGGCTGTGCACACCATCGAAGAGGTTGGTATTTTTCAGATGGGGTTGGTTCCTACCGGAAAACTATCCAGCGGTGATGTAGGCTACTTTATAGCTGGTATTAAGACTATCAGCGACATTAGAGTAGGCGATACCGTCACCGATGTCGCCAGACCGACAAAAGAGCCGTTAGCCGGCTTTAAAGATGTGAAGCCGGTAGTTTTCTCATCTATCTATCCGGTTGATTCCAACGACTATGAGGAGCTGCAGGATGCCATTGACCGCTTGAAGCTTAACGATGCTTCGTTGATTTATGAGAAAGACAGTTCGGCTGCTTTGGGCTTTGGGTTTAGGTGCGGATTTTTGGGAATGCTCCATTTGGAGGTTGTCCAAGAGAGGATAGAGCGGGAGTTTGACCTTTCGATAGTTTTTACCAGCCCCTCGGTTCGTTACATTGTTCATATGAAAAACGGCCAGACTTTAGAGATTGATAATCCTTTAGAGTATCCCGATCCGATGAATGTCGATTACGCCGAAGAACCTTATATCCAAGCTCAGATAATTACACCCACTGAGTATGTCGGAAACATTATAAGTTTGTCCATGGAGAAAAGAGGAGTTCAGGTCGGGATGAACTACTTAGATGCCAAACGGGTTGAATTGATTTATGAGATGCCTTTGGCTGAAGTCCTTTTTGAGTTCTATGACCGCCTAAAATCGGTCTCCCGGGGATATGCCAGTTTTGATTACCATGTGATAGGCTACCGCAAGACCGATTTGGTACGTTTAGATATTTTAGTTAACGGGGAACCTGTCGATGCTCTGAGTCAATTGGTTTTTAAAGATAATGCCCGTAACAGGGCAAAGCATGCCTGTGAACGCCTGAGAGAGGAGATTCCCCGTCAGATGTTTAGGATTCCGATTCAGGGGGCAATCGGGGGAAACATAATTGCCCGAGAGACCATAAGCGCTTTTCGTAAAGATGTAACAGCCAAGTGTTACGGCGGGGATATCAGCCGTAAGAGAAAACTGTTGGAGAAGCAGAAAGAGGGGAAAAAGAGGATGAAGATGGTCGGTAATGTCGAGATTCCCCAGCAGGCCTTTTTAGCTGTTCTGAAAACCAGCGACCCTAAAAATTAAGAAAGCAGATCCACTAAGTATCT
Organism: Sphaerochaetaceae bacterium; assembly: GCA_041678405.1. GTDB lineage: Bacteria > Spirochaetota > Spirochaetia > Sphaerochaetales > Sphaerochaetaceae > JBAYOE01. The sequence goes on from JBAYOE010000152.1 coordinate 3,006, forward strand.
TTTGGTTATAAGATAAGAATCTGAGTCCTGTTCTAAGGCTAACTCTGTTAGAATTTCGTTAACTGAGAGAGGCTTTTCTTCTGTTGCATAGCCGTTGTTCTCTAAGAATTTTATAAGTTCCTCTTTAAAGGGAACTCTTTTGACAGTACCCTCTTTAAGAGCTTTTACTAAAGCATTTGCGTCATTGTCAGACTCATCTAAAATTACTGTCATCTCATTATAATAATTTGCTTTTTTATTAAGGTCAAAATCTGTTTCTTCTAGGGCTGTTAAACTAAACTTTTTGGCTCTCCCTTTTTGAGCCAGGAGTTGGGCTTTTCTTAAAAGAGCAATATTTTCATTGGGCTTTCTTAACTGCCCGACAGAAACAGTGTTGTCATTGATACTCTTAACCAATTGCTCACTTTTATTAAAAACATAAAAAGCGTGGGTTTGTTCTATCGGAGAAAACAGAGTAGGTTTGGGGACATCCAGAATTTCTAAATAGGAGTTATAGTCATCTAAAACTTCCATTTTTTTAGAGTATTCAACAAAGGGAACCAAAGGGGAAGATCTATCTTTAGACCACAGCTTTTGCATTGAGATTTCGTTAAAGACTTCATCGGCATAACTTTTAAATTTCTCAACTTCATCGGCTTGGGCTGTAAAGTAAAAGACTTGGCGCTCTTTGGCAATCTCACTGATGGCTTTGATTATGGCTAATGAGCGTTTATCGTCACTGTTAGCCAGCAGTTCATCCATAAAAAGGGGAAACTTAACCCCACTGAAAGCCTCCTGAGATTCAATGAAAGCTATTTTTATTGCAAAGATCAGTTGGATTCTTGTCCCGTCAGAGAGTTGGCTAAAATCATAGTTAGTTTGATTGACGTTATCAAAAGCAAAGAAGTCTTCGTTGTTTACTTTTAAGAGGTATCTGTTACTTGTTATCCTTTCAAACCACGAAGCTGCACTCTGTAAAATAACAGAGTCAGCCGATTGTTGACTTACTTCTTCTAAATACTCAAATAAGAATTGGACTGTTTTACTTTCAACCTGAGAAATTCTTAATTGGTTTAACTCCTCCAATGCTTTTTTATAATCACTCTCTGCTTTTGAAAGAACAGAACCATCAA
>JBAYOE010000153.1:0-4104 GCA_041678405.1 Sphaerochaetaceae bacterium
AGATGAGATAGTCATCTTAGATTTTAAAACCGACAGTTATCGCAATGAGAGTCTCTATGAAAACCAGCTTTACTACTACCGCCAATTTTGCAGACGCTATTATAAAGTCGGGGTACGAAGTGCCCTCTGTTATCTGAGAGAGACACAGAACATCAGGTGGATTACAACCGACTGACAGCTTCCAACATTGAGTCGGCTGCCCAGTTAACTAAATTAAACTCTGTCCCAAAATTAAAGCGGACAAAATTAGAGTACTCTTTACCAAACCACGAACCGTCGTTCATTGCAACCGATGCCCTTAATCCAAAGAACCGTGATAAAAGTCCCCCTTCGGGACTGCTTAACGGATCATATAACGCACTGTTGTTTTTGGCATCAACAGATACTCTTTCTGCAATGGAGGAGCAGTCTATCAGAGCTATAAACGATGCTTCAGGTTTAACATACTTTAAAGGGGAATCTTTAAAGCTATTCTCTAAGAGCGAGGAATTTTTAACCAAATAATCCAGTAGAGAATTAAGATAAGTTTTACCCTCTTTGTAGGCTGCCAAAGCCATTGTAGTTGCCAAAAGGGAAGGTCTGAGATTTAAAGCTTTTTGTCTGGCCGAGACTCTTTTATACATCGTCTCTTCAGAGCAAATAATGTAGGAAAAATGTTCCCCGGCAATATTAAAGGTCTTGGAGGGACTGACACAGGTTGCACACTCTAAATCATATTTTTTAGCGACGACATCAAAAGGGGTATGGACAAAAAGAGGATGTTTCAAATCACTGTGAATTTCATCACTGATAACTGTGATGTTGTTGGTTTTGGCTATTTGGGCAATAGTGTCAATCTCATCATAGCTAAATACTCTGCCGGTAGGGTTATGGGGTGAACAAAAAAGAAGCAGAGGACTATTTTCTGATTTTGCCAGTTTCTCTAAGGAGTCAAAATCAAGCGAAAAGCGGCCTTTTAGGGAATCGTAAGAGAGTTCCCATTTGACTATCTTGCGATTTAATCCCTTTATGATTCTTATAAAAGGATTGTAAGCCGGCATCGGAAGAATAATTGAATCTCCCTCTTTTGAATAAAGTTCTATCAAAAGGGAAATTGAACTCAGCATTCCGGAAAAGGGGATAATCAACGATTTATCGACAGACCAGAAGTGCCACTCTTTTGCCCATTTAATATAACTCTCTTCAACTTCATCAAATTTAGAATAGCCGAAAAGCCCATGTTCTGTTGCCTTTGCCAAAGCCTCTCGCACAGCCAAGGGGGACTTGAAATCCATGTCGGCAACCCAGAAAGGGGTGGCGGTGCTGTTATTACAGATGCTTTTAACGGCACCGGAATTCCATTTTACCGAGGGGGAATTTCTTCTGTCTACAACTTCAATTAAATTATCAGTTTCCATTGTACTGCCTTTTTGTTATAAAAGAGTCTTGGGGTGTATACCAACTGTATCCCAGCAGAGGTCTTTTTTTGAGCCTTATTGCTTTTTGGGGGCAGTGGTGGTAACAGGCAAAACAGTAATTGCACCTGTGGTTATAAACAGGTCTGTTATCTTTTATTGAGATATTTTTAACGGGACATTTTTCAACACATATTTTACAGCCGTCGCATTCATCGGTAACAACAAAGTTTCTGTCTTTCTCATTTACTTTGCTCATAAACTCTCTCCACCAATCATAAAAAAAACGGTTAGGAGGATAGTTTGAGTTTACTTTTATCTCTTCGTCTCTTAAGTGGCTTCCAATTTTGAGAATTTGTTTGGCACTTTTATTGTAATCAACTGTTTTTGGAATCATAAAAAATGGGATATAGGTATTTATAGTTTTTACACTTCCTATATAACTTGCGGCACATCCGATCTCTGATAAGAGGCGGTTGATTACAGATGCTCCATAAAGGGGAAGTCCACCGTGAACCAAGATGACAAAAAGGTACTCAATCTGTTTTACATATTGAGATAAGATCTCTTTAATAAACTTTTCAACTAAAAGGGGTACCCCGTTGAAATAGATTGGTGTTACCAAACCGATGATACTTTTATCTTCCAATAATTGGGGGTTTTCAAACAATTTCCCTATAAAACAATGCTCATTTATCTCTAATAAAGAGGCCAAATCACTGCTGACGGCTTTAGAGTTACCGCTGCCGCTAAAATAGGTCAGCAGACTGCTCATTTCAGGAAGTCCTTTTTTTCAATTGAACCTATTATTTTACAAATTTCTAAAGTATCGTCACTGTCTATATGGAGGTTTGTGACTACCCTTATTTTAGAGTGATCCGATAACACCATAATCCCCCGCTCTTTGAACAATCTTATAACTTTATCCAACGCAACGCCTTCGACTTCAAAAAAGAGGATGTTTGTCTCGACGTCTTGTAGGTTTATCTTTGCCCAATCTGTTTTAGAGAGGGCTAGGGCAATCTCTTTGGCATTATCGTGGTCTAAGGCTAATCTGTTAATGTTGTTTTGCAGTGCATAGATGCCTCCAGCCGCTAATATTCCGGCTTGTCGCATGGCACTGCCTAACATCTTACGGACTACTCTGGCTTTTTCAATAAACTCTTTTGTTCCACATAACAGAGAACCGACAGGTGCTCCCAATCCTTTTGAGATACAGAAAGTGACGGTATCACTGTTTTTTACAATCTCTGAAGCTTCAACATTTGTTGCCACTGCAGCATTGAACAACCGGGCGCCGTCCATATGAACAACCATGTTGTTTTTTTCAGCCAAAGCTTTTATCTCTTTGAGGTTATTCAAAGGATAACAAACTCCGCCGATTGTGTTTTCGACCTCTATAATTGCTTTACGAACCATATCGTAAGAACCTTCACTTAAATGCGGTACTATAGATTCTGCATTTAATATTCCTCTTGGGGTATCGATTAAGATTGGTAAAATACCTGCAATTGAAGTCAGAGCGGAAACTTCGTGATGAATTATATGGCTTAGTGAGCTGGCTAAAACCAAAGAGCCCCTTCCTCCGTTCACAAAGAGGGGAATCAGGTTACCCATTGAACCGCTGGGGACAAAAAGGGAAGCCTCCTTAGAGAGCATTTCAGCAGCAAGTGATTCCAAATAATTGACGCTGGGGTCTTCTCTGTAGATGTCATCCCCTACTTCGGCTTCGGCTATCGCTTTACGCATCTGGGGTGTCGGTTTTGTTATTGTATCACTACGTAAATCATATATTTTCATCTCTTTTCTCCTTTATCGGGTAACAGATTTTTTCAAGTTGTGAAAAGAATGTCGGGAAAGTCACTTTAACTGCATCTATTCCTTTTATGGTCAGCGGGCTTTTTGTTGCCAAGGACGCAACAGCCATAGCCATAATTACTCTATGGTCGTCGTAACCGCTGACAATTGCCCCCTCTAAAAATCCTTTTCCATAAATTTCTAAGTAATCGGAACCTTCGGTCACCTCTGCCTGACAAATTTTTAAGTTGTCATGCATTACTTTGATTCTATCAGTCTCTTTGATTCTCGCCTGAGGAACATTTGCCAAAGTTGTCTTACCCTTGGCGAAGGCTGCCGTTACAGCTAAAACAGGAAGGGTATCGGGAATATCGTTGAGATCAAAATAACCGCCTTGCAAAGTCCCTTTGGGAGCAGTTAAAGTGATTGAATTTCCATCGTAAGAAATTTTACATCCCATTTTTTCCAAAATATTTAAGATCTCTTTATCGCCCTGAAAGTCGTTACTATCTAAATTATCGACAGTTATTTGACCTTTGGTAATCGCAGCTGCACAGAAAAAGAAGGAGGCGGAAGACCAGTCTCCCGGTATCTGCTTTTTAAATCCTTTGTAATTCTGATTTCCTCTGATTACATAATGTTTCATCTCAACAGAACTGTATTTTATATTCTGCATTTTGAGATAACTTTCAGTCATCTCAACATACGGTTTCTCGTTTAAAAGGGGTACTTCTATTTCAACATCACCTTCGGCTAAAGGGGCTCCCAATAATAGGGAGGAGAGATACTGGCTGGTGTGGGAAGCTATTGAACAATGTCCCCCTTTTAACGGTCCTTGGATAGAGAAGGGGGGATACCCCTCTTTTTGTAAATATTCAATTTTGGCCCCTAAAGAGACCAGGGCATTCAGTAA
>JBAYOE010000154.1:0-4092 GCA_041678405.1 Sphaerochaetaceae bacterium
AGTTTATACTCCAATCCAAATTGCAGCAGCTAAAGCGCTGGATGTCTTTTTTGATAGAGATATTCACAACAAACAAAGTAAATTATACCAAGAGCGACGTGATTTTGCTGTTAAAGAGCTGAATAAAAAGGGATGGAAATGTTTTAATGCGCAAGGAACTATGTATATATGGGCAGAGCTACCAATTAAAGATTCATTAGTTTTCGTAAAAAAGCTATGGGAAGATAAACGGGTAATGCTCATTCCTGGAGTAATGTATGGAGATAATCTTGGGAAATATGTGCGGCTAGCTTTAGTAGGAGGGGACTTAGAGTATTTAAAGAATGCTTTAAATCAGATTCCAAGTATTGACTCTCCACTGTATGACTGTTAAGAAAACTTATGTATTCACTAATTCATAATCTACCAATGTCTGCATGTTCTTATAACATGCGGACATTGGGAAAATGAGATTAAGTCTTTCAAATTCTATAGGAGAAAAATAACTCCTAGCTGATTTGGATCTATGCCTGTTTATATTTGTAAAATTATCGATTTAATAAAAGAAATCCTTATTCTGCAACTATTTGTATATGTTTTTAAAAAACAGCTAAGTGAATACATATCCTCTACTTGGATTGCTAAAGATATGGAAAATTTACTTGTGATAAGTCGGGTTGTGTTAAACTATGTCAAAATTTCCCAACTCTGCTATAGAGATAATTATTTGAAGTTTACCGAAAAACTTCAGAAATTTAGGGCACAATTGACCTTCAGTATTAATTTTCATATCATTGTTATAACAGTTAAATTATATGAATGGTCGGAGTTATGAGTTTACAAACAAAAGAAGAGCAAGCTTACTTAGAACTTAGAAAATTGATATTAGAGGGCAAGCTCCCCAAACAAGAATTTCTCTCGCAAAGAAGGTTAGCATCTCAAATTAATGCAAATATTAATACAACAAGATCCGCACTAAGATTATTAGAAAATGATAATCTAATTGAAAATGTACCCCAATGGGGAGTTAGAATTCCAATAGAGACCGAAGAAATTATACGTGACCGCTATTTTATGCGTGAATTGATTGAAGCTGGGGCAGTTAAATTAATTATGGATAGAATAAGAACAGAAAGTCTTGATATTAGTCCAATAATTGAAAAAGCAATTTTATGCGATACAATTTCAAGAGAAGAACCAATTTCAATAATCAAATTTGCTGATGCACATTTTGATTTTCACATGGAACTAGCTAGGTATAGCAAATCAAACCTTATACTTAAAAACCTCGAGAGGCTCCACTTTCATAGTTTAATAAAATCTCACGCAGAGAGGGGATGGGCTGGTACGACAACAGATCACAAACTATTGGTAGATTTAATGCTAAAAGGAAATGAAAACGAAGCTAAGGATGCTATGATAAAGCATATTAGAGCGGGATTAAATAGCGAACTCAAATATTTACAAAAGAAATAATTATAACGATGAGGTTTCCTCTTTCTGTTTGGTTATGATGTGAATTTAATCGGGTTTTATGAAATACCTTGCGGAATATAAAAAAAGAGTGTCTGTCAATAACATTAAGTTAATACTTTGTCTCTTTCAAAAAATTAGCTTAATGATGATACTACAAAGAAATGAGGAGCTACAACATTAGAAATACTTGCAAACAAAAACCTAAAATCGCTGCAATTCACGGTAAGCGATTTATTACATCCTTGCTTATATCCAGCTTCAAGGAAACTAAGCAAAAAATTTTTTTGCTGAATATCTTCCTTGATGATGGCTCTAATTACAGAATCACCTTTGCTTGGGTTAAAAAATTATTCCCAATCTCAATTTCCCGTCTAATCAAGACTCAATGGTTAAATCAACCAATAGGGGTCTCAGTGACAGATTGGCAGACTTATTATAATGAACTTAAATGGAATGATGCCCTATCTGCCCCTAAAAATAAAATATCTAAAAACCTAATTAACATTGGGACGATTTATACGTAAGGGAGATAGAATGAAGAGAAAACAACGAATTGGTATAATAGGCTTAGGAACTATTGGTAGTTACGTTTTGGAAGCAGTGTTAAGCGGAGAAATCGAAAATACTGACATCGGTCTTATTTTAGTTCGTAGCGAACAGTCTAAAGGAATTGATCTTATAGAAAAATACAATCTTGAGTATACAACAGATGCTGAAGACTTATTAAAAAGTGATCTTGACATAGTAGTGGAAACAGCTTGCCATCAGGCGTTGTTATCTTATGGAGTTAAAATACTTAAAGCAGGGATAGATTTAATAACGCTGAGTGTCGGAGTTTTATCTGATACTTCATTATTAAACTCTTTAATTGTAGCTGCTAAGGAAGGTAATGCTATCTTCCAAGTTCCTTCAGGAGCTATAGGAGGTTTGGATGCTTTACAAACCGCATTAATTGCTGGTGTTGATAATGTAGTAATGACTACACGGAAAGCTCCAATAGAATGGGCAGAAATTCCTTACGTAGCCCAATTAGGCATAGATTTAGAAAATATGAATGAGGAAGCACTTTTGTTTGAAGGCCCTGCAGCTGAAGCAGTTATAGAGTTTCCTAAAAATTTGAATATTGCAGCTGCTTTAAGTTTAGCAGGTATTGGGTTTGAAAAAACAGTAGTGAGAATTGTTGCTGATCCCAAAGCAGAGTTCTGTATTCATGAGATAGCGTTTAAGGGAACTGCTGGCAAAGTAAAAATAGTAATGGAAAACACCCCATTAGCCGAGGAACCGAAATCCACTTATATGGCATGTTTTAGTGCTATAGCAGCTTTAAAAAGGATTAGAGCACATTGCAGAATAGGAACATAATTTTGAAGTATTACTGGCATAAGTAAAAAATTAAACGTTGTTCCAATACTATATTTATTGCTTTATTTATGGGTGTCAGCGTCCTTTAGCAATTCGTAGCCGTTATGTTCAAGTTAATACAGTATGTAATAAGTTTACCAGTAAACTCAGGAATAGTCTGACTATTGCCTTATAGCAGCCTCAAGAATAAAGACTAAAAATAATCCATTTGTATTATTCAGTAATGGAAAAACACTTAACCCAAAGATTGGAATAAAAGTCACCTCAAATAATGTATTGCACATATTCTGTGTACTATCAGTCGTGTTAAAGTCCTCTATTTTTAGAATACCACCTTAAATTATTTTAACAAAGTTAAAATAAGCACTTAAAAATTGTAATTCATGTAAACATTATTGAGTTAAATTAGTTTTGAAAAATGATGAAAACACTTTAAGAGAATTACAAATTGTGCAATTTTTACTATCTCTAAAGACTTGCTAGAAGGAACCAACAATCTCATAAAACTCATAAGGAATATAAGCATAGAATTTATTTTATTCACCAGCTTCTACCAGATGATATTAAACACAAGTCTTCGGAAATAGAGATCAGCAATACTTCTGAAAAAAACTTTGGAAGCAATTGTGAAAATCTAACCATAGATTTTTCAAAAAAATAAAATTTTAGGGGCGCATCTTATCTTTATCATATAAAACCATAGAGGAATAACCTTTTATGGATCTTCTATGGATTTTTATTGCGGGGTCTTAATTTCTCAGGTAGTATTAATTGTAAGGTAGAATGAATTATTGACACGGTGTATAATATGTTATAGCATGTCAAACGATTTTAATTTAAGATGATAATCATGAATGATGTAATCCCAAAAACCAAAGAAGAGCAAGCTTATCTTGAGCTTAAAAACTTAATATTGGAAGGAAAGCTCCCAACACAAAAATTTCTTTCCCAAAGAATGTTAGCCGCAACGGTGAATACAAATATAAACACAATAAGAACTGCCCTAAGGCTTCTAGAAAATGATAACCTGATTGAAAATGTACCTCAGTGGGGAGTTCGTATTCCAATGGAGACCGAAGAAGTTTTACGTGATCGGTATTTTTTGCGTGAATTATTAGAAGTTGGAGCTGTAAAACTTTTAATCCGGAGGCGAAAAGCTGGAAATCTAGATATTTCATCTATCATTGAAAAGGCAAGAATATGTGATGATATTGCTAGAGAAGAACCAAAGGACATCTCTAAGTTTTCTAAAGCACATCTAGACTTTCATTTGGA
>JBAYOE010000155.1:0-4087 GCA_041678405.1 Sphaerochaetaceae bacterium
TCAAATGCGGGGTGGACAAAAATTCCATCTTTACTGATTAGTTGGTCATCGATGATAATCTCTCCTCCCCCATACTCTTTCTTCATTATGAGTACCAAGTCCCAGTGAATTGCACTTCTGTTTGTATTGTCACACTCCTGATATGCATTACCCGGAGTCAAATGGATTGAGCCGCCAATTTTTTCATCAAATAGGATGTTGTCCATTGCAAATGTTATTTCAGGATTACACCCCAAAGCAAACTCCCCAAAGTAACGCGAACCCTCATCGGTATCTAAAATTGTATTTAGGGCAGAGGTATTGTTACTTGTCGCTTCAACAATCTTTCCGTCTTTAACTTTAAAAGTTACATCGGTAAATGTTTTACCGTTTATTGTAGATGGACAGTTATACTTAATTTGCCCGTTAACACTGTTAATTACGGGTGCCGTATAGATTTCCCCATCGGGGATGTTTGCATCTCCGGCACATATTATACTTTTCAATCCTTTGATGGAAAAAGAGAGCTCGGTCTCGGGAGCCCGTAGAATGACAATATCGGCTCCATCCAAAAACTCTTTCGCTTTTTTCATTGCATTTCCCATTTTGGGATAATCTACCTCAGTAGTAACTCTGAAAAAGAACTTTTCAAATTCTTTAAACCCCATATTGGCTTGGTAAGCCATAAACTCGGAGGGGTATCTGCTAACGACCCATTTTGTTTGCGGTATTCTGATATCATGGTGCACCGGTTTATTGTAAAGCTCTAAGTAAGAGGTGTACTGGCTTTGAATTGTGCTCATCTCTTTGGGATTTACCAAAGAACGGATACCGATAAAAGCATCCATTTTACCCATTCTAAGACCATCAAACTCAGCCCAAAGTTTCAAGCTCTCTTCATTGCCATACTCTATTAAGGCTCGTTCCAAGCGGTTTGTCGTCAGATTTAAAAACGGGTTGCCTCCCCTATCTCTGACAGCTATTATTAAATGTTCGACCATTGATTGGGGTATATCGACACAGTTTAAAAGGCAGTTCTCCCCTTTTTGTAAATTTACCGAGTAATTAACTAAAAGTTGAGCCAGTTTTCTTTCATTGTTTTGTTCCATAGGCCCAATAATAGCCTAAAGAGGTTTTAAAGACTATCTTATTGCTATCAAAATTTCTTTATATTACTGTATACTACAACTATGCAAATGATTCCGATTAACACATATAATTCTCCAACTGTTGTCTTAGAGCTGATTTATCGCCTGAAAGTAAAAGATGTCATGACCAAGAATGTTATCAGTGTCCCTTTGGGGACAACTATGCGCTCCGTTCAATACTTGATGAGAGAAAAGTCGATTACCGGAGTCCCTGTTGTCTCTAACAAGCGACTTTTGGGAATTGTCAGCATGGACGATATTATTCAGGCGCTCGATTTTGGTCATATTGAGGAAAAAGTTGAAGACCATATGGCAAAAAAACTGATTGTATTAGAGGATGACATGCCAATCAGCTTTGCCATAAGCTATTTCGACCGCTACCGTTATCACCGCTTCCCGGTCTTAAATAAGGATAAAGAGTTGATTGGAATTGTAACCACAAGAGATATTTCAAGTCGTTTACTGCTAGAGATAAACAGAGAGGTTGAAAACCTAGAGAGGATGAATTTGTCAACAACGGTGACAAACGGACTTTCTCGTCAGGTTCAGTCTTTCTCTATCTTAAAACTCGATTTTGAAAATGCGGGATTTGCCTCAACCGAAATAAAAAAGAGGCTTAAACAAAACAATGTTCCCCCAAGAATTATAAGAAGAGCTGCCATCGCCAGTTATGAACTGGAGATGAATATTGTTGTCCACTCCGAGGGGGGCAAAATTGTTGCCGAATATGGCCCGGATGAGGTTATCATTACCGGAAAGGATATCGGTCCGGGAATTAAAGATGTTGATAAAGCTCTTGTAGAGGGGTATTCAACGGCAATTGATTGGATTAGAAGCTTGGGCTTTGGTGCGGGAATGGGATTGCCCAACGTCAAAGCTGTCAGTGATGATTTTAAAATTAAAAGCAGTTCCAAAGGGACAACTGTTACCAGCGTCATAAAATTTAAAGAGAAAGAGGGTTAAAAAATGGTAACTCTTAAAGAATTAGTCGAAAAACTAAACTTAAATGTCTTTTCGATGGAAAATCCTTCAGAGACAATCAATGGTGGCTACACCGGAGATCTTCTCTCCGATGTTATGGGCAATGCAAAAGAAGACTCGATTTTCATCACCATTCAGGCTCACAAAAACAGTGTTGCCGTTGCCTCTTTGATAGGGATAAAGGCAATTTTACTTTGTAACGGCAGAGTTGCCGACAATGAGATGATTGAGGCAGCTAAAGAGGAGAAGATTGGTCTCTTTGGTACAAAAGAAAATCAGTTTACCTCCAGTTATCTTGTTGCCAACTTATTGAAGTAAACTGATGCGCTACTGTATCGACTTACACAATCACTCATGCCTCTCTCCCTGTGCAAGTGACGATTTGCTGCCCTCTTTAGTTGCCTTTGAGGCAAAAGAGAGAGGCATAGATATAGTGGCATTAACCGATCACAACAGTGCCCGTAACTTGGAACCTTTTAGCGAAGCTTGCGAAATAGTCGGGATTACCGGGATTTATGGAATCGAGGTTAATACAATTGAGGATATTCATCTTCTAGCCCTTTTTGAACACTTAAACACAGCTCTGGAGTTTGGTTTATATATTGAATCAATACTACCTAAAGTAAAAAATAACCGTCGCCTCTTTGGCAACCAACTTATAACCGATATCGCAGGAAATATTATCCAAGAGTGGCAACAATTTTTATATGCTGCGGCAAATGCATCTTTTGACCAATTGGTTAAAAAGATTTTGGATTGGGGAGGATTGGCAATTCCCGCCCACATCGACCGTCCTTCCAACAGTGTAATAGCAAACTTAGGCTTTCTGCCCAAACTGCCTTACAGTGCTCTTGAACTGATTGTTTACCCGCCTACAGTAGAAACTGACTCTTATACTGTAATTCAAGGCTCAGATGCCCATTATATTAATCATATCGGCAGGCGTTGCTGTTTTATTGAATCGGGAAAAGAGGGCTTTGCTGCCTTAAAGGATGCCTTTGCTACGACCTCAGTCTCTTTTTTGGCAAACAGCTGAAATTTTATTGAAAACTTCTACCACTTTGATGTTGTAAGTTTGTAAGAAGTAAGCTCTTTTTATTTTGTTTGTCGCCCCTTGTTTTTACAAAATAATCCACATTGACTAATGACATCTCACTGTTTCAGAATTTTTTAAAACCAACATTGTCCGTTAAAACTCACCGTTTTAACAGCTTAATTAAGAATGCTAGATGTCATATGTTAAAGTTTTGACACCTTTAAACAATAATCAAAACTAATAACAAGAGTAGGAAAACAACGAAACTAACAACATCTGACAATTCTTTAACTCTTTATAATATAAGAAATTAACAATTGACTTATTAAAAAACAGCCCCTACACTTGAACTAGGTTCCTTGGTAAAGGATAGTGGCAATGGATAAGTTAATGAAAGTTGTGATAATTATCCTCTTGCTGTTTTTAGTTGCTTCCGCATCTCTATGTGCTCGGGTAGTTGCTACTCAAACAATAAAACTCTACGGCTATATTCCCCAATACACCTACCTAGATTTTGATGAGAACGGAGAACTCCTTTTTACAAGTAACAACCCGAATGCATTGTTAGAAGTTAATAACCAAAACGGGTTAACGCTCCTCTCTGTAATCGCAAACTAAAGTATATAGGCAACTTTTTCGCTACGTTCTTTTTCTTTTAGAACAACAGCATCTTTAGGGTATCCCAAAGCTACGGCAAACACCGGTTTATAATTTGGGGGGAGATTAAACTTTTCTAACAAATCTTTTCCTGTCGGGTGATTAAAACCCTGAACAAAGGAACCGATATAACAAGAACCTATATTCAAAAAGGCTGCTGCATTACAAATATTTTGGGCTGCATTGGCACAGTCGGCATTGGAATAATGAGTTCCGTCTCCGCTTATAAATACCACCGTCGGAGCATGGTGAAAACAACTGAAGTTTTTATCTTTGCCCCTCTCCA
>JBAYOE010000156.1:0-4046 GCA_041678405.1 Sphaerochaetaceae bacterium
AAGGACAATGGTTAAAGATACAGAGCTTATCAGAAACTTCTCTGAATCGTTAAATGTCCCGGTTCTTCTTTCAAACATAGTACATGAGATAAACAAGGTTGGATTAAATATGGGTTATGGCGAAGAGAACGCTTCAGCTGTTACCAAAGTTTTTGAACATATGGCAGGTCTCTAATCAGCTATAACGCAATAAATTCTAAAGGGGTTAGGTAGTTGTAAAATACACTGTAATAACCCCTTTTAATATTTTTTGAATTCGTTTAATTTTCCACCTTTCAGCAATAGAAGAAAACCTCTAATTTGAATGTAGAAAACTGAAATTAGTGCTAATATTTTGCCCAAATAAAAAAACTGCAAAATATAATTCCTTGCAGTTTATCAGACTGAGTGGATTTGAACCACCGACACCAAGTCCCTCAGACATGTTCTCTAGTGAACGTTGAAACCGGAATTCTTCTGAACTTAGTCAGACTTCCGTGTTGTTTTAAAGAATGTGAACTACGCTGCCGACACTCACAATTTGCAAGATACCATGCAAGATACCATGCAAGATACCATGCAAGATACTCGTATGAAACAGCTCGTACAGTTCTGTATAACTCCTCGCTCTCGGTATGAAATGCAGTCTCATATTAAAATTAAAAATCGTAATTATTTTTGGATAGCATATCTCAAGCCTCTGTTTGATTCTGAGAAGTTGCGCATGACCATACCGGACAAGCCGATGTTTCTGATTTATCCAAAAAATAGTCACCGGTGGTTTTATAGATTCTTCAGTTAAGCCCGACTTTTGTTTAAAGATGTGCTTTACAAATCTTTTTAAGATGAGTCAAAAAAAGAGTGGGTAATATAGATTACCAAATCATAGCTAACAGCCAAAGGGGGATGAAAGATTTAGAAGGATAATCAATATCATCGCGAATGGCAAAGTCCGCTCCTTTTAGACCTTTCTTTTTTCCACCAACTTCAAGAGTAATACGTCTGTTATTTTTTGTAATAATAAAGTCACCCTTTTTTTCATCCCTAGTTGATGTAATATTCCACCCTCCTAGTTTGCAAAAAGTTGCAACAAATGCTTCTCGTGCATTTCCTACTTTACCACCAAGAACTTCATAATAAGTTGGATCAGCAAAAAATAATTTATCACCAACTGTTTTAGCTTTTCGATCATTCTCTTTACGAATAATATGTAAGATACCAACTTCTTCCATAACATTTAGCAAAGAATATAGTTTATCAGCTCCAATATTCCAATCAGCACAAAGAGATTGGACTTGAAGTCGAGGGATGCTGGCCATACTTAAAGTTCCGACAATGGCATGCATCAATCGAAAATTATTATCAACGATGCGTGGAATGAAAAAAGGAATGTCAGCTTGAATACTTTTGTTAAGGATTGCCAACATACGTTCATTGAAATAATTCTCATTATAAAAAGGACGCGTCCCAAATTTTTTGTACTCACTAAAGGCTGTAAGGATTGCTGCATCAGGGTGAACAGGTATTTTTGCCTTTTGATCAAAAGCTTCATAGCGGTCATAAATAATACCGGATTTAAGAAATAAGTACTCTCTGAAAGACATAATAGGCATCGATAAATGGACAAATCGGCGTGACAAATCTGCATTACCGCTACGCAGAATTAACGAAGAGGAGTCGCTAATCCAAAATGTATAGCCGGGATAATCGTCGTAAAGGCTTTTGAGGTGGATACTCCAATTATTGGCATAATGCACTTCATCAATGATAACTCCCTCATACCCTTTGATAATAATTGCTTTGACTACTTCACTCAGACTATACGGCATAACAAGTGGATTATCTGCAGAGAAGTACAACATATTTCGCTTTTGTCCATGATGGAGTAAAAACGTACTTTTACCTACTCCTCGTGGTCCAGTCAAAATTAAGGAGTCGGGTAGAGATGTTGCCTCTTGAGTAAACAGTCGTAATTTTTGGGGAAGAGCCGCAAGGCGTCTTGCCATGTTGGCTTCTAAAGCTTCGATAATAAAGTTGTTCATACAGGAATAATAATACATAATTATTCTTGTAGCAAGAAGAATTATATTTAGATGTTCCTGTCGCAGGAATATCTCTAAATTCCATAATTTCTACAGTTAATAATTTTTCATTTATGGCAGGGTAAAAAACATCTTCGTTTGACATAGATAAAATAATTAAACCGAAGAATCTCAAAAGAAAGCATTAAAAAAAAGGTTGCAACTTAAAAACTGTTACGTCAATTTTTTGCCTCCTAGTTGAGAGATGATAAGGGTGCTCATGGTAATAGAAGGCATAAACTCTCTTCTAGAAGAGAGTTGCATATTTACCAAATCAGAGAAAATTGAGACTCCTTTAAAGCTTTTTTAAGAAACTCTCTGTAACCAAGTCTGTAAAGCTCTATTTGACAAGTTGCTGACTCATTCTTTAAAGCCACCATTTCGGTTGATGTATGTAAAGGTTCGAAAGACGCTTAACTATAGAGGAGTAGGGGCGATACCTAAAAGGTAAATCAATCTTCGTTGAACTTTTAGTAACTGCTTTAAAGTGGGAGAATGTCTTAAACGAGTATTTGCCATGGTAAGAGCCCATTCCACTACTGCCCACCCCTCCAAAGGGAAGGTGGGAATTGACCATATGAATAAGAGCATCGTTGAGACACCCCCCACCAAAAGAGAGGTTCTTCAAAAAAGTTTCACTCTCCTTTTTGTTTTCACTAAAGAGATAAAGGGCTAGAGGTTTTTCCATAGCATGAAGCCTATTTGTGACCTCAACAAGGTTCTCATACGCTATGATCGGGAGAATGGGACCAAAGATTTCCTCCTCCATTATTTTATCATTAAAAGAGGCCTCTTCTATAAAGGTGATTCCTTCCTTTGGAGAATAACCTAAAGCTTCTAGGCGTTTTTGGTGTTTTTCGTTAATAATCTTAGGGAAATCGCTAAAATCGTTATTCAAAAAAGCCCTCTCCTGTTCTTTTTTTAAATTAGCTATGAGAGAGTCTTTAACCTTTTTATCAACCAAAACATAATCAGCAGCAATACATGTTTGTCCTGCGTTGAGAAGCTTGCTAAAAAGAATCCGTTTGGCAGCTAATTTAATATTGGCACTCTCAGTCACTATGGCGGGACTTTTCCCTCCCAGTTCAAGAGTTACCGGAGTCAGATAAACTGAAGCGTGTTCTAAAACAATCCGTCCTACATTTGGACTCCCTGTAAAGAAGATATAATCAAAGCGCTCCTTAAGAAGATCGGATGTCTCTTCCCGTCCCCCTTTGACAACTGCGATGTACTCCTCTTTGAAAGTTGAAGAGAGGATTTGTTCTAAAATGTTGCTAGTTGCTTTAGCATAGGCTGAAGGTTTGACAATTGCACAATTTCCTGCTGCAATAGCTCCCACTAGTGGAGTTAATGAGAGTTGGAAAGGGTAGTTCCAAGGGGCCATAATCAATACAACTCCATAGGGTTCACTGTAGAGGTAGCTTTTTGATGGCCAGTGGATAAGAGGGGTTTTTACCCGCTTGACCTTAGTCCATTTCCTTAAGTTTTTAAGGGCAAATTTAATCTCACCTTTAATTATCGCTATTTCACTGATATAGGCTTCAGTGGAGTGTTTATTAAGGTCTGTTTTGAGAGCTTCTAACATAACACTCTCATTATCTGTTATTGCTGAGAGGAGCTTTTGTAAAGAGTGCTTTCTAAATTCAATTGAGAGAGTTTCCCCTTTTTTAAAGTAGCTTCTTTGAGCATCAACTAATTTACTAAAACTCTTACTGGTATTATTCACTATAGAGCTCCTTTATATGGCGAGACACCTAAAAACTCTTCAAGGCTGATAATACTTTAAAATTATCAAGCACACAACATTGGCAATTACCTAAACTGTTTTGAAAAGAGGGGAGGTTGGAAGGTTTTATTTTTTCCTTGAATTTTAAAACTATTATAAACAAATCTTTGTTTGACAAAAGATAATTAGAGCAAAGACGATTCCTATCAATTTAATTTTTAGATTAGGAAAGTGGGAGCTTTATTAACACTTTGCCCTAA
>JBAYOE010000157.1:0-4030 GCA_041678405.1 Sphaerochaetaceae bacterium
CAGATAGATTTAATCCCCAAACAGACCCTAGAGTCGATTGGGCTTTTGAAAAAAGGAGTTCTTGAAGGCAAAAGAGTTTCGTTGGATTTGGATGAGACTTTGATTGCTTTAGCTATGTCGGCACCTACAAACCCATCGGCTCAGTATGCTTTGGACCAGCTGCCCCAGTTAAAAGGCAGTGAAGTCCATTTGACCCATCTTCCAAGCAGCGGCGATGCAAACGGATTGAGAAAACTGGGGTTAAACGTAACCAGTGAGGCCCGTTTCCCTTCAGAAAATCTTTTTGATGAGTAGAAAATAACGCTTTTATTGTGCGTCTGAAGGCATTACAATAGCGGAACGGGAGGAGTTGATGAAAGCAAAGACAGTAATCTCCATCAGCAGGCAATTTGGTAGTGGCGGAAGAGAAATTGGGCGTTTAATAGCAAAAGAGTTGGGAATCCCCTTTTATGACCGGGCCCTTATAAACTTAGCCGCCGAAAAAAGCGGAATGGACAAACAGGTTCTTGAAAATCTTGATGAAAAAGCAGGAAACCGATTTCTTTATACTGTTCCCTCAACTATTCCATCTGTGGGAAGTCACACCCCGACAACTATATACAACATGCCTTTGGGTGATACTCTGTTTTTAACCGAGTATGAGATAATAAAACAACTGGCAGAAGAGGGTTCGTGTGTTATAGTCGGCAGATGTTCCGATTATGTCCTCAAAGAGACGGAAAACCACATTTCGGTTTTTATTCATGCCCCGGAAGCCTGCAGGGCTAAACGGATTGCCGAATACGAGAAAATCAGTGAAAAAGAGGCCCTCAGCAGAATCTCTAAGTATGATAAAGAGCGGAAAAAATACCACGATTACTACGCCAGCGGGACTTGGGCAAATGCCCCCAGCTACGACTTAACAATAAACAGCTCTCTTTTGGGATTAAAAGAGAGCGCTGCTTTTATCTGTTCGTTTGTCAAAAAGTTTGAAGAGAAGGGGAAAGTTTAACCCCTATTTTGGTTTGGCAACAATTGAAGCCATCAGTGGCTTTTTAACTAAGTCCTGCTCAAAACCGAGTGCCCTTGCTTTGTTGATGTAATCTTTGTTTTGGAAAGAGTAGTGGAAGTTCATATGAACATCGTAGGTACCGTTAACCAAAGCATAAGCATCTTCGGTCATGACCAACTCTTCGTCTGTCGGGATTACAAAAATTCTAACCGGTGAATCGTCACAGCTGATATCAAATTCGGCATTGCGGCTGAAAGCAAGGTCGTTCTTATCCAAATCCAATTTTATCCCAAAATTTTCAAGACCGTAGGTTGCCCCTTTTCTGATATGAGGAGCCATCTCACCGACACCGGCTGTAAAAACTATCGCATCGACGCGCCCTAAAAGTGCGGCATAAGATCCGATGTATTTTTTTATGCGACGGGTCTCCATCTGGATAGCCAAAGCGGCTCTTTCGTTCCCTTCGGCAGCGGCATCCCTTACATCCCGACGGTCACTCATTCCGCAAATGCCCAAAAGGCCACTCTTCTTATTGAGAACCGAATCCACTTCAGAGGCACTGATACCGGTTCTCTTCATAATGAAGGGTAAAATTGCCGGGTCAAGATCCCCACAACGGGTTCCCATTATTAATCCTTCCAACGGGGTAAGGCCCATGCTGGTATCGTAGCCGATTCCGTTTTTGACTGCGCTGATAGAGGCTCCGTTACCTATATGACAAATAATCAGGTTGGTATCCTTTGGGTCTTTTCCCAAAAGGACAGCCGCTCTTTTGGCTGTATAAATAAAACTGGTTCCGTGAAAACCGTAGCGGCGTACATTGAACTGTTTGTACCACTCATATGGAACGGCATACAGATAAGACTCTTTTGGCATCGTTTGGTGCCAGGCAGTATCCATTATAATGGCATGGCTAATTTTAGGCATAACTTTCATTGCTGCTTCAATACCAATAATATTGGCAGGCATATGCAGAGGTCCCAATGGAACCAGCTCTTTAAGGGTACTTAAAACTTCGTCATCAACAAGTGCCGATTTTTTAATAACCTCACCCCCATGTAAAACACGGTGTCCCACTGCGCTGATTTCACTGATATCTGAAATAACTCCGTAGAGCGGGTCAAGAAGCATTTTAATAATCAGCTCAATTGCCTCTTTATGGGTAGGGCAAGACACTTTGTCATAAAACTCACCATTTGTTGACGTTTTGTGTTCCAGCAATGAATAATCTAAACCTATCCTCTCAACAATCCCAACAGCCAAGACCTCTTTTTTCTCCCAATCGTAAACTTGGTACTTAGCCGAAGAGCTACCGCAATTTAGCGTGAGAATCACCATCCTAATTTCCTCCATATGTTTGGTTCTTACGACCACTGATTTTGATTATAACCGCCTTCCATATTGGCACGTCAAAACCAAAATTGCAATGGATTCGATGCAAATCTTCTCCTTTAGAGATGTTATAAATATGAGAGCTCATAAGCCCAAGCTTCGGTCTGCTGCAATTGTAACTCTGTTGTTGGTAAACCAGTTATTGTTTTCTCTTGCAACCCTTAGTTTTAAATTTACACCCCAGGTTTTTGAGTATTCCGTTAAAAGTTCTGTTTCAATCAGAGAGCAAATAAAACTTAATTTTTTAACCGATATAGAGTTTTATTATAAAAAAACCGATGAACAATTAAAAATTGATTTCTTAATGGATATCTCAATTGCCGATCTGTTTCTTGTCCCGATTCAGATAGGTTCTCTTCGTTCTTTAACTCCTATTAGAGGTCTTTTTGAAACGGGCATAAGCAAATTAAGTATTACAAAAGAGCTCACTGTTAAAGGGACAGAAATAATTCCGTTGAGTTTATTATCATTAGTCCTTGGCCCGATAAAAAACAGTTATCTGTTTTTAAGTTTACCAAACAAAAGTGATCCTTCGCTCTTTAGTGCATTCTGTCACATTTTTAAAAGTAATAATTTTCAAATTGAGGCTTCAATTGCCCTTGTTAAAGTTCCTGAGTTTAAAAATGATCTCTATTTATTGGAGTTGGCTAACTTAAGGTTAACCGAATCTCTTCTTGGCTATCTCCATTTTTACAAAGATTTTAAGTTATCTAGAGAAGGTTCATTAGAACTCTTTTTTGCCAACAGAATTCTCTACGATAGGCGGGCCTCTTTTCACTACACAAACAGCGTCTCTTTGAAATTAAATATATCCTCTTTTGAGATTAATTATTGGCAGACTCATTTGGGAGATTTTTTTGGGTCGTTGGAAGAGATTACAACAGAGAAACCAATTGAGAAAATAGAGCTATTATCGACTTACAAATACAACAAGCTGAAAGTCTCTTTGAATGTTGAGAGCGAACTCTTTAAAAAGGAGATTTATGCCTCTTTGGGGCAAAAACGCTCTTTTAAGATAGAGAATAAAACAGAGTTCAGAATAAAAGAAATTAATTTAAAATTAGGCTGCCGTTATCAGGAGAGTATCAGTGCAACAAATAAATACAGCAAGTCCCTCTCATTTTCACTTCTGGGTGAAGCAACGATAAAAGAGGTCATTTTTGCCCTAGAGCCGGAGTTTATTTTCACAAAAAAGTTCTACTTCACGATGAAATTAGTCTTAAAAGGAACTCTTAAAGAAAATCTCTCTTACGAATTAACATTCACAAAAAACAGAGAGTATGCAGTAGCGACATTCAAGTTGAATTACAAAAAAGAAAAAGAGAAAATGGAGGTTTCTCTTTACGATAACAAAGAATATTTAATTAATTATTCCATCTCCCGATAAGAACGACCTCTCGTTCTAAATCAATATTATATTTTTTAAGAATCTCTTTTCTTAAGAGTTCTCCCAGCTGATAAATATCGGTGCTGGAGGCCCTATTGTCCTTGTTAATAATAAAATTGGCATGAGTGGAACTGACAGCTGCTCCCCCGACGCTTAACTGTTTCAGTTGAGCCTCATCGATAAGCTTCCCGCTGCTGATATCACCGCTGTTTTTAAAATAACAGCCTGCCGAAGGAAAATCAAATTGCCCTTTTGCAAAC
>JBAYOE010000158.1:0-4026 GCA_041678405.1 Sphaerochaetaceae bacterium
AAACAGCAAAGGCTTCAGCGGTGTTGTTCAAAACAGCACCCTCTTAAAAGAGACACTGCTCAAAGTTTACAAAGATTTGGCCCTTGAGGGAGTAATTGTTACCAATCTGATTGAATCTCCCATCAGAGGACGAAAAGGGAACAGGGAGTTCTTAGCTCATTTAACAAAAGGGGAAAGTTCATCAACCGTTCAACAAATCATTGAGAAGATAGAATCTCTCCTTCAACCATGATAACAACATCTTTTATTGAAGAATCGCTTAGCAGCGTCTGTTTAACCAGTTGCTTTCTGAAACTATAATCTTCATCCCATCGGTTGTAATCTAAGAACTCTTTAGAAAAATTGACGTAAACTATTTTATTGGAGAGCGTCAGCCCAATCAGTTTTGTGTTGCTGTTGATAACAGCTATAGAGCCGTCGGAGACAGCCTCTAAGGTTGGCCCTTTTAATAAAGCTTCAATTTGGTTGTGGCGTAAATTTGTTTTTTCAACATCGACAGTATAATAGTTGCTTTTTAATGCTCCCGTTGTTAAGTCAATAAAAGGGTAGGAGATTTTGACTTTCTGCAAAGAGTCAGAGACACTGCTTTTCTCTTTATGAAGCCTGATAAGCTGTGGCATTTGCGATTCTTGGAGGGCATTTCTCATTTTTGGAAGAAACAGCAACAGTGTAATTATAGAGATGATTATAACGATAACCCATACAAGGAAAAACCATTTGTCCTGTCTCTCAATCGATTTTAATGACATAAAAGTAATATACACCAGAAATAGGCTCTAAAGCGACACTCTATTTACATACACTTTAAAAGCTCGTATGATACACGAAGTTATGAGAATTTTGAAAGGGATTGCAGCCTCCTCAGGGATAGGTCTTGGGCCTGCTTTCATCTATGTGCACGAAAAATTAATAATACCTCGTACAGTAATTCCAGCTGTGAAAGTTCAAAGCGAAAAAACCCGTTTTCAACATGCCTTAAAAATAGTCACTTCCGATTTGGAAAAACTGTTGGTTGAGCACATAACTCAAGATTATAAAGAGATTTTAGAGACCTATCTTTTAATGGTGCAAGATCCTGAATTTATAGCGGCGGTAGAGAGACAGATTGAAAATGATTTAATTAAAGCGGAGTGGGCTGTCGACCGAGTCCTTTTAAAACTCATAGTAACACTGCAAAGCAGTACTCAGGAGAGCTCGCTTCGGGAGAGGAGTGCCGATCTAAACGATATAGGTCAAAGGATAATAAGGGCACTGTTGGGGAAAAAAAAGGTCGATTTAGCCTCAATCACTGAACAGGTTGTTTTAGTGGCAGATACACTTTTACCCTCTGAGGCACTTACCTTAGACCCTTCAAAAGTAAGAGCCATTGCATTGGCATCAGGGGGAAGGACAAGTCACGTTGCAATTTTGGCAAGGGCACTTCAGATTCCAACCGTCGTCGGACTCTCTAATATAATAGCCAAGGTCAAAGCCGGTGATGAGATTATTGTCGACGGAAACCTAGGTGAAGTAGTAGTTCGCCCAAGTCTCTCTTTAGCCGATAAAATGCGCCACCGCTCTGAGAGGTGGGTTACTTATAAAGACAGATTACAGCAACTGCTTGATTGTGAAACTATCACCAAAGACGGCCATAAAGTAATTTTAAAAGCAAATATTGAAAAAGTGGATGAAACGGAAGCCGTCTTGAAACATAAAGGGATAGGTATAGGGCTGTTTCGTTCAGAATTTCTTTTTATGAAAAGGGGCGGGGCAACCGAAGAGGAGCAGTTTGTTGCTTATAAAACAGTTTTGGAAAAGCTTAATGACAACGGCCCGGTAACAATAAGAACAATAGATGTCGGCGGGGATAAAATAATTCCGGCGATGGAAGGTTTGGGAGAAGATAATCCGATACTGGGTTGGAGAGCCGTAAGGTTCTGTCTCTCGGAAAAGGAGATCTTCAGAAGTCAGCTGAGGGCCCTTCTCCGTTCAAGCATTTACGGAAAACTAAAGATCATGTTTCCGATGATTAGCGGCTCTGAAGAGTTAGATAATGTTCTTTTGGTTTTACAGCAGGTAAAAGAGGAATTACGCAGTGAAAATATCCCCTTTGATGAAGATGTTGAAGTGGGAATAATGGTGGAAGTCCCTTCGGCTGCCCTTTGTGCCGACTTGCTGGCTCAAAAAAGTGATTTTTTCTCAATCGGAACAAACGACTTAATTCAATACACCATCGCAGTCGACCGAGGCAACGAGAAAATTGCCTACCTCTACCAGCCGTTTCACCCCGGAGTTTTGCGTCTCATAAAAATGATTATAGATAAAGGACACCAAAAAGAGATACCCGTAGCTATGTGTGGGGAGATGGCAGGCGACCCAATGTCAACAGTTTTGCTTTTGGGCTTAGGCCTTGATGAATTTAGCATGAGCCCCCAAAGTCTATTGGAGATTAAAAATATCATTCGCTCAGTTACATTGGAGGAGGCTAAAGAGTTGGCTGACAAAGTAATGAGTATGACTTCGTACGTTAATATTAACAGCTACATTAAGGATTGGATGCATGCAAAATTCCCAGAGCTCTTCTCTTTATGATACAAACCTGCCGATAGTCGCAATTGTCGGCAGACCTAATGTGGGTAAATCAACCCTTTTTAACCGTCTTGTCAAACGAAAGAGGGCAATAGTTGATTCGGTTGCCGGTGTTACCAGAGATCTTCTGTTTGAGAAGTGGAACTTAGCCAATCACCAGGTCTATTTAGTCGACAGCGGCGGAATCAAATTTGAACAAGAGGGACTAGACTCATTGGTTACCCAAAAAAGCGTTGAGTTGATGGAAAATGCCGATGCAATCGTTCTGTTAATGGATTGCACGGAGATTACCGGTGAAGATCAACTGATGGTCGAAAAATTACGCCCTTACAGTAATAAAACGATTTTGGCAGTTAACAAAGTAGATAACCCCAACCGAGAAGACCTTGTATGGGAGTATTATCGGTACGGATACCCTATTGTGGTTGGAATCTCCAGTGCCCATGGTTTGGGAATAGATCTCTTAGAAGAACACCTTTTGGATCTGCTTCAGCTTGAAGAGAGAGAGGTTTTTGAAAAAGAGAACCAAGCAATAAAAATTGCCATACTGGGAAAGCCAAACACAGGCAAATCGACACTAACCAACCTCCTGGCAAAAAAAGAGGTCTCTTTGGTAAGTGACATCCCCGGTACTACCAGAGATGTAACTCAAAGCGATTTTAATTTTAATGAGGTAAACTACACAGTTTTAGATACAGCTGGCATCAGACGGAAAAGCAAAGTAGATGAAGATATTGAGTACTATTCGGTAAACCGGGCAATTAAGAGTATAGATGATGCCGATGTTGTTTTATTAATGGTCGATGTTACCGAAGGGTTGGTTGACCAAGATAAAAAAATTGCCCAGCTGATAGTAAGAAAAGGCAAAGGGGTAATTTTG
Organism: Sphaerochaetaceae bacterium; assembly: GCA_041678405.1. Lineage (GTDB taxonomy): Bacteria > Spirochaetota > Spirochaetia > Sphaerochaetales > Sphaerochaetaceae > JBAYOE01. The sequence goes on from JBAYOE010000158.1 coordinate 3,449, forward strand.
GTTTTAAATAAAACTGATTTACTTAAAGGAATCGGTAACGAGCAAGAGGCGATTAAAGACCGTACCCGATTCTTGTTTCCCATCCTCTCTTTTGCCCCGATTGTATTTATAAGTGCCAAAGATAATAAAAATATTAATAAGCTTATCGGTGAAGTTTATAAAGTTTGGCAGCAATTAAACAGAAGAATAGAGACTTCTGTCCTCAATACGGCTTTAAATAGGTGGGTTCATGATTATCAGATACCGAGGGGAACCAGAGGTCATTTTAAAATTTATTACGCAACCCAAATCAGTGTTGCTCCTATTAGGTTTCTCTTTTTCGTAAACAGAAAAAAAGACTTCCCACAACTTTATATAAACTACTTAAAAAACTCTATTCGACGTGATTTGCAATTTTCGCTTATTCCCATTGATGTTCAAATTAAGGAGCGTAATTAACTTTCTAATGAGAATAAAAGCAGTCTGTTTTGACATAGATGGAACTCTTTATCCTAAATCAGAGACTAATAAAAGACTCATTGTCTCTTTGTTTCCTTCCCCTTTAAGGGCCTTTAGGTTTAACAGTTTCAGAAAGAATG
>JBAYOE010000159.1:0-3834 GCA_041678405.1 Sphaerochaetaceae bacterium
CTAAAACAGCGTTTATTAAATTTAATTATTCTAAAGTTATAACACAGATTATATTTTGAAGCTAAAATAAAAGGGACAAATGGTCAAAGCTTTTTAATATTTTGTTTTAAAAAAACACAAAAAAAATATTAATTTGTGTTGTTACAGTATTTATAAATGGGTCTTTGGTTTTCCAAAAGTGTACCGATGATAATTGAATCAAATTTTGTTTTAATCGGAGTTTGTTGTATGTTTCATGATGAGGTTGCATTGTTATGTTTTATCGAAGAAGCAAATAGGGGAAGGAGCTATTATCTGCTTAGCCGATAAGCGTATTCCTCTTGTCGAGAATGTTTGGACAGTTCCTGCTAATTTACTTTAATTTTTGAGCTAAGATACTTTTTATACCAATATCGAGTTTAAGTAATATTTGCCGTCACTAGTTAAACGTTTAGCTTCTATATATCTTGTTTCTTAAAATTTTTTAAAAATATCAAATTGTTTCTAAAAACCCATTGACTAAATACGGAGAAGTAGGATATTTATAAGTAGAGTTAGTCAAGGCTAACTTTTACATAAATAGAAACTAAACGAGGCAATGATTATGGATAACACAAAGATTAATCTAACAATGTTGCATAGGGGTGATAAAGGAAAAGTCGATACAATATATGCCGGTAGGGGAGCTACCAAAAGATTGTATGAGATGGGCTTTAACACCAGTGCTTTCGTAACAGTTATAAAAAATGATACAGGTCCCGTTATTGTCAGCTTAAACGGAAACAAAGTTGCTTTAGGACGCGGTCTTGCAAGCAAAATTATTTTATCAACAGTATAGTAAAAGGACTATTCAGTGAAAAACAATACCATAGCCCTAGTAGGAAATCCCAACAGCGGAAAGACTACTTTTTTTAATGCCCTGACGGGAGCTAATCAACATGTAGGGAACTGGCCGGGTGTTACCGTTGAGAAAAAAGAAGGAACGTTTACCTATAAGAACAAGCAATACAATGTGATAGACCTCCCCGGTACTTACAGTTTGGGAGCTTTCAGCGAAGATGAAGTAGTTTCAATGGATTATATCCTTTCAGATGATGCTGATGTGATTATAAACGTTGTTGATGCAAGCAATATTGAAAGGAACCTTTATCTTACGGCTCAGCTTTTGGAGATGGGTAAAAATGTTGTAATAGCCCTTAACATGGTAGATGAAGCTGAAAAGAGGGAAATTAAATTTGACCTTAAGAAGCTCTCAAGAGAGTTGGGGGTTCCCGTTGTTGCAACAGTTGCAAATAAAGGAGATGGGCTTGACGATATTCTTAAGGCCACTGCAGAAGCTATAGATAAGCCCAGAAAATATGAAAATCCACTTGTTTACAGTGAAAATGTTAAACACCATATCGAACACATGCAGGAGGCACTGAAAGATAAAGTCCTCCCTTATCCTGAGAAGTGGGCTGCAATAAAGATTGTTGAAGGTGATTCCCATATCTTTGCTAATCTTAAAAAAGCCAACATTGATCAAGAAATTATTGATAATATCGTTCAGTTCTATAAATTCCATGATAGCGACAGCTTTGAACTCGATATTGTTGACTCCAGATATGCTTTTGCCAACAATATTGCTAAAAAAGCGGTTGTCAGACCAGACAAAGAGGTTGTGACCCTAACAGATAAAATTGACAAACTTCTGATAAATAAATATCTGGGAATCCCCATATTTGCCCTGATAATGTTACTTGTCTTTCAGATAACATTTGTCATTGGAGAAGATCTTCTGGGAGGCTTAGCAGCAACATTAGTTGAAGGTATAGGTACATTAATTGCAAATTTCCTAATTTTTATTAAAGCGCCGGCTTGGCTGGTACTGTTTACCACCGATGGATTAATTAACGGGGTAGGTGCTGTTATTGAATTTGTCCCTTTAATTACTGTTATGTATCTGATGTTGGGATTCTTGGAAGACAGTGGCTACATGGCTCGGGCAGCTTATGTGTGGGATAACCTAATGAGACGCTTTGGGATGCAGGGAAGAGCCTTCATCTCAATGATAATTGGATTTGGATGTACCGTTCCGGCAATCATGTCTACCAGAACCATGGACAACAAAAAAGATCGGATGATTACAATGTTAATCAATCCCTTTATGTCCTGCGGGGCAAAATTACCGATATACTCTGTTTTCATTGCGGCATTTTTCCCCAGACACGGCGGTCTGATTTTGTTCTCTCTCTATGCTTTAGGAATAATAATTGCACTTGTGATGGCCAAACTTTTTAACAAAGTCCTGTTTAAAGGAGAGTCTTCCTATTTTATAATGGAACTACCCCCTTATAGAATTCCGACACTGACGAATGTTTTAAGAAATATGTGGTTAAATGTTTCGGACTTCATTAAAAGAGCCGGAACGATAATTTTCTTAGTTGTCTCTCTGATGTGGGTTTTAGCGGTTCTTCCTGCAAGTGCAGAACCTTACAGCCAATATACAATACTGGGGATGTTGGGAAACTTCTTGGTTCCTATTTTTAAGCATGCAGGTTTTGGAACATGGCAAGAGTCAGTTGCCCTGTTTGCCGGAATACCGGCTAAAGAAGCTGTGGTAGGAACTTTAGGGATGTTATATGCCGGTCAGTATGTAGAAGAGGGAGCAATACTAGTTAAAGCAATTCAACAGAACTTCAGTCACCTTACAGCTCTCTCTTACATGGTAATGGTTCTTCTTTATACTCCCTGTGTTGCGACTTTGGGTGCCGTTGGTAAAGAGACAAAATCATTTAAGTGGCCTCTGTTTATGGCTATTTACACTTTTATAATTGGATGGATAGTAGCTGTCGCAGTCTTTCAGATTGGCTCTCTGCTTGGATTTAGTTAAATTAGTAGTAGGAGTCTGATATGTTAAAAGAAGTTTTAAACAGTATATATAAAAATGGCTTTCTTGCCAGAAAGATGGTAGCCAGTGAGTTAAAGATTCCTGAAGAGTTGGTTGATGAGAGCATCAACCAGCTGATAAGGATGAATTATATTGCCCTAGAAGATACAGGAGCTACTTGCACCACTACCTGTAAAGGGTGTGCATTTGCCAACAACTGTGGCAAAGAGATAGTTAAAATGTATAAGATTACAGATCGGGGATACTCTTTGCTTTCTTAGGGATGGGACTACCCAACAATACTTCTCATGTGTTTATAAGTACTAAATAGATGTTGAATATCCGATAAATATGGAATTAGATTCCAGAATAATCGAAGAAATATCCTTCTTAGCCTAGAAAAGATTAAAAAGTATGCCTGCCTAATAAGATAAACATCCCTGTGGGCGGGTGTGGTGAACGACTTTCAATTGTGATGCTAAAAGGTTTGTATTGATTGGTAAAAGTACAGCTAGTATAATAAAGAAGGAGGTGCCCAGATGTTCTTTTTGAATAGTGGTCTTGATAAAAAATCAGAACTCCAAGTTATTAAGTGGGTTATCTTTTTTACAACAATGCCTGTCTGGGGAATTATAGTTCTCGTAATTTTAGCAACTATCTTACAATAATAAGTCTTACAGTATCCCTCCTTATAAAGAGATGGATATGTCAAAAAACTTCAATCTTATAATCAATATCTCGTCGAACATATATTGAATGTGCTTATGGAGATGGTTATACCAAAAAAACCCCGCGGGTGCGAGGAATTCCCTAACAGTCTCTATTGCAGAAATTGCTCCAGTTTAATGGAAGTAGCACCTTCTTAAAGGATATCACTTTTTAATAAGAATCTCTCATTTTAAAGCATCTGCTATCATCCTTTCAATCAAATCACGCCATGCTCTTTTTACGGGAAAATGCATCTATTTGCAGTTTCCCGTAATATA
>JBAYOE010000160.1:0-3818 GCA_041678405.1 Sphaerochaetaceae bacterium
CTTGGAAGATGGGTTAAATGGACTTCACTGCCTTTTAGCTGGGGCAGCTGGTCCAAAGCATACTGAGCCGATGGGTTTGTAGGTGCCGACATAGCTAAAGCAATCAAAGTCTCATCTAAATCCAACGAAACTCTTTTGCCTTCAAGAACTCCTTTTTTCAAAAGCCCAATCGACTCTAGGGTCTGTTTGGGGATTAAATCTATCTGTTTGGGAATTTTTGCCAAATATTTAACACTGTTAAGAATCAATGCCGAAGAGGCATGGAGAATCTCACTGTTTGAACCGGTTACAATAGTTCCGTCGGGAAGCTCCAAAGCCGCGGCACAAACAACTCCGTCTTTGCCTTTACCCTTCTCAATCGCCCTTTTTAGGGCATTATCGGCAGCTGTTACACTTTTACGCATATGAAGATCTATATTCAGACTCTCCATCAATATCTTAATTCTGTTGATTGTCTCAAGTGCTCCGATACCCTTTGCATAATCACAGGCAGCGGTGTAATAGCGGCGAATAATCTCTTGGAAAGCAGCCTTCCTGACAACCTCATCATCAATTATTCCAAAACCACATCTGTTTACTCCCATTTCGGTTGGGCTTCTGTAGAAGGAACTTTTGCCGGTAATTTTTTCTATAATCCGCTTAAGGAGAGGAAAAGCCTCCATATCCCTTGAATAAGAGACAGCCTGAACCGAATTGGCGGTTAAGTGGTAGTGGTCAATCTGAATAATATCGCCGATATCGGCTGTTGCCGCCTCATAAGCTAAGTTAACCGGATGGTCAATCGGCAGATTCCAAATAGGGAATGTCTCAAATTTAGCATAGCAACTTTTTAAGCCCGCTTTATAATCGTGATAAAGTTGCGATAAACAGGTAGCCATCTTTCCGCTGCCGCTACCAGGACCGGTTACTAAGACAACAGGCCTTTGAGTTTCGATATAGGGATTGGAGCCGTAGCCGATATCACTAACGATAGCATCGACGTCGGACGGATAGCCGTCGGTTGCTTGGTGGGTATAAACTTTAACGCCTCTGCGTAAAAGTCGGTTCTTAAAAGTAACTGCCCCTAATTGCCCGTTAAATCGGGTGATTACGACACTGGAAACATTTAAATTCCAACTATTAAAGTCATCAATCATTTTAAAGACATCGGTATCGTAGGTTATCCCAAAATCAGATCTTATCTTGCGTCTTTCGATGTCTTCGGCATAAATACAAATAATTACGTCTATTTTATCTTTGAGAGTCTGAAATACTCTCATTTTAACGTTGGGATCGAAGCCGGGTAAAACTCTGGAAGCGTGGTAGTCATACAGGAGCTTTCCCCCACACTCCAAATAGAGTTTACCTCCGCATTGTCCCAATCGTTCCAAAATTGCCTGAGTTTGTTCTTCCAAGTACTTCTCGTTGTCAAAACCTATCGATACCATATATGTACCTATCTCTATTTTAAAATTAACATCTGTTTTTCCAATCTCTCTGCAACCGATTTTGAGGCCAGCTTTTCAACAATTGCCAAACCAAATTCTAAAGCTACCCCAGGTCCTCTGGCAGTAATGAGATTTCCGTCGACACAAACTCTCTCTTCTCCGAATGAAAAGTCGGGATAATTAACTTCACTACCGGGATAGCAGACTGCTTTGCGTCCGTTTAACAGCCCGGCAGGCCCCAGCACCACCGGTGGGGCAGCACAAATTGCCGCAACAACCGAACCGCTGTTGGCAATCATCAATAACTTCTCATTAACTGCCCAAGAAGAGGCCAAATTTTGGGCTCCCAACCCTCCGCCGGGCAAAACAATTGCATCATAATCGGTCTGAGCGTCCTCAATAAGAATATCTGCCTTAATTACAATTTCATGGGCACCAACGATTTCAAGACTCCCTCCAACGGCGGCCATCACAACGGTAAAACCGGCTCTTCTTAAAACATCTACCGGCCCGAGTGCCTCAACTTCTTCACTCCCATTGGCTAAAGGAACCAAAACTTTAATGTTTTTGTTCTTCATGTCAGACTACCTCCTTCTTTCGTAAAGAATCGGCTGCTTTTCTGAGAACCTCCTCGGTCTCCGACCAACCGATACACCCATCTGTTACCGAAACGCCATACTTCAGAGTCTCAAAATTGTCTTCAATTGTCTGGCAACCCTCAAATAAGTTACTCTCTATCATAAACCCTTTTATTGCCGATATGCCCCAAATCACCTGATCAATTACAGCCCTTAAAACTCTTCTTTGTCTTTTAGGATCTTTACGACTGTTGGCGTGGCTGCAATCAATTACTATTGCAGGATTTAGGTTATGTTTGACCATCATAATTTGGGCAGCTTCTACATCCTCTTCATAATAATTGGGGCCGAACTCTCCGCCTCTGAGAATAAGATGACCGCAATCATTTCCGGTTGTTCTGTAGATTGAGGTATTTCCCTCTTTATCTATACCGATAAAAGCACCTCCTGAAGCGGCACTTTTTATCGCATTAACGGCTGTTGCATACTCCCCTTTTGTGCTGTTTTTAAACCCGACGGCAACCGACATTCCACTGGCTAATGTCCTGTGGGTTTGACTTTCGGTGGTTCTGGCTCCAATGGAACACCAGCTGAGTAGCTCATCGATATATTGGGGAACTATCGGGTCTAACATTTCACAGCCGACTGGAAGCCCCAAATCTGTAATGTCTATTAGGAGTTTTCGTGCCGCAGTTATTCCGGCTTCGATGTCGTAAGAACCATCGAGATAGGGGTCCAGAATCAGACCCTTCCACCCTCCTATCGTTCGGGGTTTCTCAAAATAGGTTCTCATGACAATAAAGAGTTGATCTTTCAACTCTTTAGCGAGTGTATTGAGCTTTTGGGCATACTCCAAAGCAGCCACGGGGTCGTGAATAGAACAGGGTCCTACTATTGCTAAAAGACGACTGTCTTTACCGCCGATTATGTTGTTGACGCTTTCACGGTCTTCGGAGATTTTTTTGGCCAACTTTTCGCTTAGCGGGTATTGCATTGCCAATTGGGCAGGAGTGGACAGGCTCTCCACCTTCCTGATTCTAAGATCAATATTTTTAATCATGGAGCTTATATTCCTCAGCCTTTGTATAACACAAAGAGCCTTTGTAGGCAACCAAGCTCCCTATTTTTCTTTCTCTGTTAACCCAGTTAAGCTCTGTTTTAAGTTGTATAAATACCGTTTTATTTTCAGTGTCGGAGTTCTTTGAAAAGGTTCCTTATGTAAAGCGACTTGCCGTATTCGGCTGAAGGAACTTAGTTCTTTGTTAATGTCCTCTTTCAGCTGAGTCAAATAGGCTGCGGCACTCTCTTTCGCATCGGTAACAGATATTTTTAAATTTTCTGCCATAAGTTCCAAATCAAGGCGGATCATTGCTGCTAAACCCCCCTCATCGGAGAGCACCAAAGACTCCAATACGTAGGGGCGGTTATTAAAAAGATTTTCAATTGATTCGGGATAGATGTTCTCTCCTCCCGGACCGAGAATCATTGTTTTATGCCGCCCTTTTATTGAGAGGCGCCTGGCTTCTATAACACCTAAATCACCTGTTCTGAAGTAGCCGTCCGAAGTAAAAGACTCTTTTGTCAATTTTTCATTTTTGTAGTAGCCAACCATTATGTTATCCCCTTTGGCTACAATCTCACCGACTCTGCTCTCTTTATCGATTGGCTCAATTTTCAAATCAACCCCCCTTAAAGGGTAACCTACACTGCCTACTTTTGTCTGACGCGGGCCCGAACCGCCCAAAAGGGGACTGCACTCGGTCAACCCATAACCGATGGCATAGGGAAATTTTGCCTCTTTAAGAAATTTTTC
>JBAYOE010000161.1:0-3767 GCA_041678405.1 Sphaerochaetaceae bacterium
CCCTATTTTGAAAAAATGGAGAGTTATTACGGAATAACAGACGATAAGACGGCAATAATAGAGATGGCAAGTTGCTGCGGCCTTCCTTTGGTTATTGGCAGAGAAAATCCGGGTGAAACAACAACTTTTGGGTTGGGAGGGATGATTTTAGATGCAGCCAAAAAGGGGTGCAAAAAAATCATTGTGGGTCTGGGGGGAAGTGCTACTAACGATGGGGGAGTCGGTGCTGCTGCCGCTGTTGGTTTTAAATTTATTGACAGAGAGAATAAGAGTTTTATCCCAGTAGGTAAAACCCTTAATCAGATAGATAAAATAGAGAGTGGCGCGGTTAATCCACTCTTAAAAGATGTTGAGATTATCACCATGAGCGATGTAGAGAACCCCCTTTATGGTCTTCAGGGAGCTGCTTACATCTTTGCTCCTCAAAAAGGGGCCGACTCTCAGATGGTAAAAGAGTTGGATGACAATCTAAGAAAACTTGCTTTGCTTATTAAGAGGGACTTAAAGATTGATATTTCGTCACTTAAGGGGGGAGGAGCTGCGGGGGGATGTGGCAGCGCAATGGTTGCTTTTTTCAATTCTAAACTGGAGATGGGTATAGAAGTCCTTTTAGACACAATTGAGTTTGATTCATTAATAAAGGATGCCGATTTTATTTTTACCGGAGAGGGCAAAATTGATACTCAAAGTTTAAGGGGCAAAGTAGTCAGCGGAGTCGCCAAAAGGGCAAAGAGAAATAATATCCCCTTAATTGCTTTGGTTGGTGATATAGGCGACGATATCCAAGAATTTTACGATATGGGAGTCAGTGCAATCTTTAGTATTAACAGGGTAGCCAAAGAGTACAAAGAGGTGGCAAACCGGGCTCCTAGTGATTTGAAGCTGACACTTGATAATCTGATGCGTTTTTTACAACGTCTTGGATTTTAAAGCGCTCTTTAATTGAATCATAGGGGCAGGCAGCAATACAATCACGACACCGGATACATGCACTGCTGTTTGGGTTCTCAAAGACATTAATATCTAATTTGCATGCCTCTTGGCACAAAGCACAGCCGCTACATTTGCTTGTATCTATTTCAAAGTGGTACAGTGAAACCTTATTAAAAAGACCGTAAATAGCCCCTAAAGGGCAGATATAACGACAAAAAGGGCGATAAATTATAATTGAGGCTATTATAGTGACAATCAGTAAAGAGAGTTTCCACGCAAACAAAGAGCCTGCAATGCTTCTTAAAGGGGGATTGGCAGCCATTAAAAACAGACCGCTTAAAGTCCCTTTTGGACAGGCATAACTACAGAAAAAAGGTTTGCCCAAACCTGTAATATCTCTTAGCACCGCAGGAAGAAGGAGCACTAAAATTATTAAGACTAAGTATCTTATTTTTTCCAAGTAGGCTTCAAAAGGAAGTTTTCTGACTTTCTTGACAAACGGAATTTTAAAAAGCAGATCTTCAATCCATCCAAAAGGACAAAGCCAGCCACAAATAAAGCGTCCCCCCACCAACCCATAAGAGGCCAGCAACCCTCCCACATAGAAGGCACTTTTTCTTCCGCGGGAGCCTAAGGAGGCTTGCAGCGAACCTATCGGACAAGAGCCTATCGCTCCCGGACACGAATAGCAGTTCAGTCCCGGAAAGCAGACGCTTTTTATGTTCCCCTGATAAATCTTCCCTTTGATAAACCCAACGATGTAGCTGTTTGAAACAAAGGTTATGACTCCTTGAAACAGAATTCTGAAATAGTTAAGCTTTTCAAGTTTTGTTTTCTCTTTAGCCAAGACCTATACACTCCAAACAAATAGTCGTCGATTTTTGCAAGACGGTAAGGTGTTCCTGCAAAACAAGACCCAAAACAACGGATGAGAGAGCTAATAGCAGTAGGAGGGGAATCACTATTTTAGTAGGGCTAAATTTGAATCTATTATTTTTTTCCATTCTTCCTTACTTCTCATGCTGATGTATTTTTCACCCACAATATTGCCTCTACTGTCGACAAAAAATGTCTCAGGGACAAACTGAACATCCTTTAACCTAAGATTGAAAAGATCTTCACTGGGAAGCAGGTGAAGATAATCGGCTTTGGCAGCTTTGATTATATCGTTGGCAATTCTTAAATTTTCTTCAAGAATTTTTTGATTAGGGTGATAAACATCACTGACAATCCCAACAATTTGGACTAAAGAAGGGTCGTACTCTTTGGAAAGTTCGCCTAAATCGGGCAACTCTTTTAAACAGGGGGGGCAGTAAGTAGCCCAAACATTTACCAGTGTTAATTTGGAAGAAGCAAATATCTTGTGGGTAACTTCGTTACCGTTTATGTCTAAAGTCCAAAAGGGGCTGAGTGTTTTTGCCTCTTTGGCAGGAGCTGCCCACAGCACAGACGCAATCAGAAGCAGGGTAACCATAATCAATACCATACTTTTAGCAGGACGTCTCATAGAACCTCCAAAATCTAATATATCAGTAAGATGCTACCACACCCTTTCCCATAAAGCAAATCTTAGTTCCCTCTTTTTTGTTCCGAAAGGTAAAGACCTCCCAAAATCAATAAAGACCCTCCGATTGCCATAAAAGTCAGCTCCTCTTTAAGGACAATGGCTGCGCTAAACAGTGAAACCAAAGGGGTTAAGTAGATATAAGCACTTGTTTTAAGAACCCCCAGTACGCCGACGGCAAAGTTCCAACTGACAAAACAAGAGGCACTTGCCCCCAGTCCCAAAAACAGCAGCAAGACAATATTAAGTAGGGTAAAAGAACTTTTGTTTATAGTAAAGCCCATTATCAGGGCAACCGGCAACATAAAAATTATCCCCCAAAAAAAGATCTTTCGGGTATAGGTTGAGACGGCATAACCGGTGTTACCGATTTTTTTAAGGGTAATGGAGTAGATTGCCCACCCAATTGTTGCGGCTAAAGCCAGAAGGTCCCCTTTAAGGGAGAGTTGTAATTTTACGCTTCCGTTAAACATGACCAAGGCAGCTCCGACGGTTGCAATAAGAAATCCTCCGACGAAGTTCACTCTTACCTTCTCCTCTTTCACTAAAAAAAGGACAAAGAGAGCCGTTGTCAAAGGAGCCAATGCCACTAAAATTCCCACATTTGAGGCATAAGTGTACGTAAGAGCCACATTTTCCAACATGTAGTACATCACCACCCCACTTAAACCGGCTAATCCAAATAAGAACTCCTCTCTGAAATCAAATTTGAATTTCCTGATTTGTCCGTTGGGTTTAAAAACTGCATCATACAAAGCCAAACCCATATACCCTATGACAAAACGGATAACCAGAATCTCAATAGGCGAAAAAGAGTCCAATAATATTTTTGTTGCAATAAATGTTGTACCCCAAACTATGACGGTAATTAGGGCGGCTATATGGGCAGCGACTTTCTGTTTTTCCATAAAAATGAATGTGCCACGGATATAAAAAAATGTATATAAGGGGCGCTAATATTTATCTTTTGCATTGAATTGTTGAGATTGCCTGCTAAAACAAACTCTACTTTATACCATTAAAAAGGGTTAATTTTGTTTTTTTAAAATTTGGGTGTTGCTGATAACGGAATTTATTTGTATGTTACATATCGGTGGGAGTTTCCACCGCGCCTGTTTACAGGGTAAGGAAGAAAAAATAAATACACATACAAAAGAGGGGTAAACTATGGCTAAACAGCTACAATTTAACGAAGAGGCCCGCAGGTCTTTAGTTGCCGGAATCGAGAAACTATCAAAAGCTGTCAAAGTTACTTTAGGTCCTAAAGGAC
>JBAYOE010000162.1:0-3748 GCA_041678405.1 Sphaerochaetaceae bacterium
CTATACATTTGGCCTTATTCAATCCGTTCCCCGTCTCGATAAAGCCCAAGACGGAAAACTCTTTTCAATCGAAGGACAACCGCCCAATGTTATCGATTTACCGCCGTGTTGCCCGTTTCACCCTCGGTGTCACGAAGCCATGCCGATTTGTAAGACCCACAATCCCCCAACCATAGATTTAGGGGATGAGCATGAAGTTACCTGCTGGTTATATGCCGAGAATAAGGAGCCTAGCGATGAGTAAAAGAGTACTGTTGGAAGTAATAGATTTAAAACAACACTTCCCCATCGAAACGGGATTTATCATCAAGAGGCAGGTTGGTGCAGTACGGGCTGTTGACGGTATCTCCTTCAGTGTTAATGAGGGGGAGACTTTAGGAATTGTCGGTGAATCGGGATGCGGGAAATCGACGGCTGTTCGTTCTATCAGCCAACTTTACAAACCGACTAGCGGGAGTGTTATTTTTGACGGCATTGATTTGGTCAATGCCTCCAAGAGACAACTGTTGGATGTCCGTAAAAATATTCAAATGATCTTCCAAGACCCCTATGCCTCTTTAAATCCAAGAATGACAGTCAGAACAATCATTGGTGAACCTTTGGATATCTACAGAAAAAGGGGAATGCTTGATCCTTCTGTCGACAAACATGTAATTGAAAAAAGAGTTGAAGATTTAATGGAGCGGGTTGGTTTAAACAAGGTATTTAAAAACAGATACCCCCATGAGTTCAGCGGAGGACAACGCCAAAGAATCGGAATAGCCAGAGCATTAGCCCTTAATCCAAAAATTATTTTGGCAGATGAGCCTGTCAGTGCCCTGGATGTCTCAATTCAGAGTCAGATATTGAATCTTTTAACCGACTTACAAAAAGAATTTGGACTTACCTACATCTTCATAGCCCACGATTTGGCTGTTATTGAGTATATCAGTACCAGGGTTGCCGTAATGTACCTTGGTAAAATTATGGAGATATCCCGCGCCCAAGACCTCTATAAAAATCCTCTGCACCCCTATACCAAGGCACTTTTATCGGCAGCACCGATTCCTGATCCTGTAGTGGAACGTAAAAGGAAGAGGATAATACTGACTGGGGATGTCCCTTCTCCGAATATTGAGCGATTTGGCTGTTACTTTTACGACCGCTGTCCGGTCAGGATGGAAAAGTGTAAAACTAACATTCCTCCGATGAAAAAAATGGATCCCAATCACGAGGTGGCTTGTTGGCTCTACCAGTAGTCATAACTCTCTTCTTCGTCTTTGTAAAAGGGTTTGTCCATCAGATTGGCTATTATCTGAGCTGTTTTTTCGGTATATCCACCGCTGGAACGTTTTCCGACAATCTCAATATCTTTTTTCTGTCCGTTGACCAAACGGATAGAAAAAACAACCATTCTTCGGTTTCCTCTGGTAGCTCTTCTGAAAGGGACGTTGTTTGTCATAAAACCTCTCAGAAAATGGGTTATCTCAAATTGCTTTATATTTGATGCTTTTATGGACTCTTTTTTTACTATAAAAAACCACCCCACCTGATAATCAACTCTCCCCTCTTTTGGTCTGAATGTCCACTTTTCTTGGTATCCAAACCCAAAGAGACCCAATAAAAAGAGGGCAATAGGGACAATAACAAACAAAGAGAAAGTAAAACTTCCCAACTCATAAAAAAACCCAACCAGCAAGAAAAGGGAGAGAAATAGGGATAACAGACGTTGAAGCAGGGCGATTTGATAGATTCCTTCACCCTCTTTTCCAACTTTAAAACTCATTTTAATCATTGTTTAATAATAGATAAACTCTGGATAAAAAACCACTAAAAAAACCCTATCCCTTACATTAAGTATTTATGTGAAGTACATAAACTTTTCTTTCCCCAAATCCAAAACAGTTCATAATTAGGCAAGTTCATCACCTCCCGGTTTTCCTATTTCAAACAAACCTTCTGGCACGATTAGCTTCCATTCGCTGTTGTAATAAGTATCGTTTGTGCTTTTTTGTAATAAATACCTTGTGCTTTTTCCTATTTTACTTTTGCAATATTGTATAAATGCATCTGACAATTGCATTTCCTTTTTGTAATGGCCAAGCAAATATCCTGTTTTTTGATATAAAACTTGTAAGTCATAACAATCTAAATAAATTTTCAGTTTGGTCTCATCCAAAAAGTGTATACCTTCTAAACCATTAATAAGTTCTTCAAATCCACCTATTTTCTCAAAATCTTTTATGCTATCTATTACTGTTCTCTCCAGATTTGTTATCCTAACCCCAGTGGTGTTCTTTGCTTCCGTTACCCCATTTTTTACTTTTGACGCTACATATTTATAAGCTATACCTTCAAATTCGAATTCTCTAAACTTTGTATCAGAAGAAACATACACCTCATAATAAACTTGATTTGCTAAACCATAGTATTCAAGGGCACTATGATGAGATATGTATGCTGTATTTGTGACGGCACAGGCTACTTGGTAGCGGGTAGCTACTATCTGAGCTGTTGCTGGATTTACATATGAATAGATATTTTCTCTGATTTTTTTAACTTGTCCCCTTTTAGTCATACGGCTAAGAGCAGAGTACGCGCTCTTAATATTATTCGTTAATCTTTCTACATCTCTTATAGAAAAAACGGGGATTTTAGCTAATTTGCTATACTTATCCATCCCAATCACCTTTATTTAATATTCACACAATATTCTTTATTTGTGAAGAGTTTTGTTCTATATTTAAAAAACAATTGGATATTAAATTGGCTAAGTATCATAAGACAGGAAGTCATTACTTATTCAAAAAGATATTGGAAGGGTTCTTGGATTTTTGGTCATAGTTCCATAATGTGGGCAATTTTTTCCTATTTCAATCGGGAAAAATCCCAGCCCCTCCAAGTAAAAATGCTTGTAATAAACTGGAGGGATATTTTATCATGCAACTCACTTTAAAAAATTGTGCTTCGACTATTATTAAAAAATTGTGCTTCGACTATTATTCTTGATTATTACTATTACATAATGTAATCTATAGAAACGCATATTTATCTTAAGGAGATATTGATATGAAAAAAGTACTATCAATTGCTTTAATCATTCTCCTTGTCGGTGCCTTATTTGTTTCCTGTGGAAAGAAAGAAGAGGCCGCCAAGGTAACACCAGAAGCACCAAAAGCTACTGTACCGGCTGCTACCCCTGTCACACCGGCACCCGCTGCTGTTACACCAGCTGCTGAGAAGGCCGTCTTTAGAATTTCTAACGGCGCCGAACCGGAAAGCCTCGATCCTCACCAAATACAGGGAGTACCAGAACACCGTATCTACGAGACAATTTTTGAAGGCTTAATTATTTACGATCCAGTAACTGCAGACGGAATTCCCGGCTTAGCTGAAAGTTGGACAGTCAGTGACGATGGTTATCAGTATACCTTCAAACTTCGTGATGCTGTTTGGAGTGACGGTGTGAAAATCACAGCTCAGACAGTTGTTGATTCATGGCTCCGCGGACTTGATCCTGCAACTGCCAGTCCGTACGCATGGTTCCCTGCAATGTTCTTGAAAGGGGCTGAAGAGTATAACGAAGGTTTGGCAGGTAAAGAGGTTGTTGGAATCAGAGCTCTTGATGAGAAAACATTCCAGATGGATCTTGTTGGACCACTACCCTATGCTATCGGTGCTTTGAGTCACTACGCTTTTGCTGTAGTTCCTCTACATGCAATCAAAGAGTTTGGTGACAAATGGACCCTTCCTGAGAACTTTGTCGGAA
>JBAYOE010000163.1:0-3741 GCA_041678405.1 Sphaerochaetaceae bacterium
ACCAGTTACCCAGCATCTCAAAAAATGTCAGATGGTGAGGGTCTCCGACAACATCAATATCGCCGGTGCGGATACATTTCTGATAATTCACCAATCTTTTTCCTGCAGGGTGTTCCTGGCCTAAAATGTATGGAACCAAAGGGTGCATTCCTGCAGTTGTGAAAAGGACGGTCGGGTCATTTTCAGGAATTAAAGAAGCCCCTGAGATTTGGACATGCTCTTTTGAGACAAAAAAGTCGATAAAATTTTGACGGAGTTCATTAGCTTTCATAGCGTCAAATAGTATGCAAGGTCGCCTTTAGTGTCAAGATAAGTCAAAAAGCGATAACTGCTTAGCTGTATCCCTCTCTTTGGGTGAATCTTTTCTCTTTCGTCCAATTTTTGAGATAATTTGGGGAGGTTTGTTGATAACAAAAACCTCCTCCTTTTCGCCTAATTTCCGTGGCCATAAGAGAGATCTGTTGTCCAATGTGTGTTTAAAAATGATAACTCTTTTTTTCTCTTGGAGAGCATACAAAGCTATCCTTACTCCGGTTTTACCGTCGCTCTCCTCGGTAACTACCACTGCTTTACTCAAAGACCCGACAAGTTGGTTTCTTAATACCGTATGCCAGTTTTTTATCTCTTCAGCAGGACTTATTGCAGTTACCAGTAAACCCCTTCTTCCTATCTCATTTTGCAGTGTCTCCAATTTTGGTTTCTCATAATCAATCAACGAAGTGCTTAATACAGCTATTGAGGGACTATTGTTTTCTATTGCCGTTAAATGAAGAGTCAAGGCAACACCGAAATCTATTGTTGATAGGGGAACAATGTTGCCTTTAATTAAGGAAATAACACTATTTTTTGTATAGTTGAGACCTTGAGCCGATGCTTTAGAAGATCCCACAACACCAACACACTCCTCCAATAATCTGTAGTTTCCCCTCAGATAGAGGAAAGGAAACCCATCCTCTCTCTCATTAACAAGGTGGGGATAATAGAAGTCTCCCCTTTTTAGGACAATATCGTTCTCATCAAGTTTGAGAAATTTTCCCTTAACCTGTAGGTAGGTTTGAAGCAAAGTGTCCTCTGAGAGATTAAAAAGCTCTGAGTACTGTTTCAGATGGAAGCTTATCGGTTCAAAAAGAGGAGTCTTATCCTCTATTTCTTTTAAATTTTGCCCGATATCAAAATCACTGCGCCCGAGTGCTGCTTTAATTGTTTCAAAGTTTATTGCCTGTTGGATATTCCGTTGAAACGGATTCTCACTTGCCATATGTTGAGTTTACAGTTAAGCCTATCCACTGACAAGTTTAAAAAAAGCACCTACCTGTTAAGTAAGTGTACTGTTATTTTGCCGCCTCTCGGAATCGAACCGAGGACACAAGGATTTTCAGTCCTTTGCTCTACCTACTGAGCTAAAGCGGCCTACAACGACTCGTTTATACCCCTAAGAAATTATATTGTCAACCCCTCTTTTTTTCTCCTAATCGAATCTAAGTGAGATTTCTCCCGATTGCAGCAGTTGTTTGGTTCCGTCTTCCAAAACAACAACAAGGGCGCCGTTATCATCAATGTGCTTTACAAAAGCTTGGTAACGACTGTTTGGGGTTATCACAAAAAGATCTTTGTGCAGAACCATTGAACGATTCCTATACTCTTCAATGTAGCTGTTGTCATCCAAATTATTTGTTAATGAGAGTAAATGGATTATAAGTTTTGCCGCTATTTCATTTCTACTTGTTGTAACAGCTTGCCCTTTTGGAAACAGTGAAGTTGCCACATTTTTTAATTCGGTAGGAAACCCTTCGTCCGGTTCTCGGAAATTAAGACCGATTCCGACAACTATCGATTCTATCCTTCTGCTCTCAAAGCCACTTATCCCTTCGGTTAGGATGCCCGCCACTTTCAGCTTATCGATATAAATATCATTAACCCACTTTATTTTTGCCTTAATGGAGGTAGCCTCTTCAATGGCTCTGCAGGTTGCCACGGCAGCTGCACTTGTTACCCTCAGGGCAACGGTTGGTTCTATCTTTGGTTTCAGTACCATGCTTAAATAAAGACCGCTACCGCTCGGAGAGAAAAAAGATTTTCCGTTACGTCCCAAGCCTGCTGTTTGATGATCAGAAACAACTACCGCTGTGTGTTCTAAGTTATCAAGTATCAGTCGTTTAGCCTCTTTGTTTGTTGAGTCGATTGAGCGATAGTAGATTATTTTCTGGTTATAAACTCCCTCCTTTTCTAAAATTGCATTAATACCTGAAGCTGAGAGAATATCACTGTTATCAACCAGTTTATAACCTACTTTAGTTGACGCTTCAATCAGATGCCCCTCCTGCTCCAACAGCTTAATATTTTTCCAAACTGCGGCACGGCTGATGTTGAGATTTTCAGCCATCAATTGGCCAGAAATACTTTGACCTCTGTTTTTTTCCAATAACAGTAAAATATCTTCTTTAGTTCCCATCTTTACTCCGTAGTTTACCAATGGTATCCCCTTATGGCACAATTGTAAACTTATAATTATTTTTTGTTTACAATGATTGTTGTTTGTGGTATAGCTCACTTTAAGGAGTTTTGCATGGACTTAAGAAAAACTATCATTATCGCTCTGTTTGCGGCGCTTATTGTTGCCAGCTCATACATCGCTTTCCCTATCGGCCCCGTACCGATAACGCTTCAGTCGATGTTTGTCCTGTTGGCAGGGTTGTTGGGAGGCCAAGCCATCGGCTTAGCTTCCGTTGCAGCTTATTTAGTTTTGGGTGCAATTGGGCTACCTGTATTTAGTGGGGGCGTAGGGGGTTTTGCCCATTTTGTTACCCCGACCGGAGGATTTTTGATTAGCTGGCTTGTAACTGCCCCTGTTGTGGGTTTTATTGTTGATGCCTCCTTTAAAGGCCAAAAGAGTGAAGAAAAAACAACTAAAAAGCAATTACTGGCTATCATAACAGCTTCTGTGGTAGGTACCTGTATCCCCTTTTTAGTTGGAATTCCCTATTTAAAACTGATTCTTGACATTACAATGAAACAGGCTATAGCTGTTGGTTTTATTCCTTTTATCGCCGGTGATTTGTTAAAACTTGTTGCGGCAGTCCTGATTTCTAATATTTTTGTTCCCAAGTTTAGGCATTTTCTCGGCGGTGGAGCAGTTGATGAATAATAGCAACTTTTGCCTTATAGAAAATCTCTCTTTTGGTTTTGAGAAAAGTAATAATATTATAGAGAACCTCTCATTATCGGTAGAAGAAGGCTCTTTAACTCTTTTAACGGGACGCAACGGTTCGGGTAAATCTATTTTATTGAGACTTATAAAAGGGCTGCTACAACCTACCAAAGGCTCTATTATTATTGAAGGAGAAGATTTAACCAATCATCCTAACAGGCGCAATAAAAAAGTGGCTTTGGTGTTTCAGGATGCCGATATCCAAATTGTCGGGCAAACCGTTAAAAAAGACCTCTTATTTGGTTTAGAGAATTTACAGATGCCTTTAGAAGAGCAAAATAAAAGGTTAGACTACATTGCCACTCTTTTAAACCTTACTGCCCTTATGGACAAAAGACCGCGATTGCTTTCAGGAGGGGAAAAAAGGCGCCTCTCAATCGCTGCTTCACTGGTGATGTATCCCAAGATAGTAATGCTGGATGAACCTTTTGCCAATTTAGATTATGAGGGGGTAAAGCAGGTCTTAAACTCCCTCCTAGTTTTACAGAAAGCAAAGACGACCATTATAGTCGCAACCCATGAGATTGAAAAAA
>JBAYOE010000164.1:0-3732 GCA_041678405.1 Sphaerochaetaceae bacterium
ACGGCTTTAACATTACCGTCATACACTTTAGTAATATTTTTTAACTCTACCGTAGCCATAAGCCCCCCATTTCTTTTATAAACCAAAGTTTAGCCTATAGTGATTTGCGGTGTCAAATAAAACAGCCTTGATTACTTGATTACCAAAGCTCTTTTGGCTATGATTGTCGAATCTAGCGACTGTCGTATAACGGCTATTACCCGAGCTTCCCAAGCTCGAGACGGGGGTTCGACTCCCCTCAGTCGCTCTTTAATTTAATTCAAATGCCTTCTTTCTTATAACAAAATAGTGTATTACAATAACTCCATGAGAGTAAAAATAGTTTTCTTAACTATCCTATTTTCCAGTCTCTTTATTTTATTTGCAGATCCCAGTTCTTATAGCATTGACTTAATTAATAGTCATTACACATCGGCAATCATAAAGAACATAGAGGAGGGGGGCTACAGTTGGGAAGGTGGGCAGTTGATTATCCAAAAAACGCCAAGTTCTGAAAATATTACTATGGTGGTAACCAGCATGAGTAACGAAATGAAACTAACCAATGTTGCCAATCCCAATTACTATTTTCCGGTTAATTTATCAATCGATTTTAGGGGAGGAGAATTATATACAGTTGATTTCTCTCCTTCCGTAATAGCTATAGAAATTCCTGATAATGCAACCGTTATAGGCGATATTAATTTAGTGTATCTGTCAAAAGAGGGTGGCAGTGACCCTAGGTGGAAAGGAACTTACGAAGCAGCTTTCAAATTCCAATTTTTTGCTAATGACATTGAACTTAAAAACTTTGAGAAAGTAATCAGAATCTTAGCTTATTACAAAGAACGAAGTGATGTACTTGCACAAGAAGTTAAATTTACTAATTTAGTTTTATCAAAAAACGAAGCTGTTGATGACCTTGATGTTATAGAGATGCACCAGACCAACGCTTCTGTTACCTTAGGAGGACTCTCTTTTGCCTCGAATGACGGAACTTCAACCACCTCATACAAAATTAAGATTCTACCGGGAGATGAATCACAGGGAGTTTTTGCATTCCAAAAAGTTGGGGGAGAATCTATCGTTCCTTATAAATTACACATTCCCAGCAGGACAACACCTTCCTCTAAAGGTTTTTTCATAGATATCCCAAATATTGATTCTGCAGGTATATGGCAAGATTACATTGATTTGGGAGTTTCTAATATCAACTACACAAACTCAAACTTAACTGTAGGAAACTATGTAAGTGATATAAAAATCGATTTAGAGGTTAATTAGCTAAAGAACAATAGCAAAAAGCAGTCCGACGATAAAAGAGAGACAATAGAGCAAGAAAATCTTTGAAACAGAGGCCATGGAAACCTCTTTTGTCTCTAAAGAGAAACCGCTGTTCTCCATCTTTTGATAAACAAACCAACTTAGAATAAAAGCCACTACGGTAAAAACTGCCACCCAAAGGGGTAAAAATCCTATTAATGAGTAGAAAACCGTCAAAAGAAACGGCGAAACTATTTGAAAATCCATCACTCTCTTAATTGCCTTTTCGCTTAGCAATATAGCCAATGTTTTACGACCTGCTTCTCTGTCTGAGGTTTTATCACACCGATTGTTTACAGTTAAAATCATCCCAATTAAAATCAAAAAAGGTAGAGATACTAAAAACGCTGTTGTGTTTAATATAAGAGTATGGACATAAAAGGTGATCAGAAACAAAACAGTCCCCAGAAAACCGCCGGCAAAAAGCTCTCCAAATGGGCTTCTTGAGATGGGAAACGGTCCTGCAGTATAAAGATAACCGACACTCATACAAACAGAACCAACTACAATTAATAAAAAGCTCGTCTGAAAAGCCAATATTAATCCCAATATTGCAGCTAGAAAAAATAAGACTGAAGAGACAAAAAGAGCAGTAGTCGGTTTAACATGCTCGTGAACTAAAACCTTGCTTTCTTCTTTGTTAAACTTTTTATTATCGGTTCCATTTACGAAGTCAAAATAGGAGTTAAATCCCGTTGTCCCCATATCAACAAACAAAACGGAAAAAAGAATTATTAAGAAGCGGGAAAAAGAGAGCTCTCCTTTTGAATAGAGGGCAAATAGCGTCGCCGAGAAAAATGTCCCCATACTTATAATCTTTGTTTTTATTTCAACTATGCTGTTAAATTGCCTGAAATTCATAAACCGATTGTAATATAAAACAAAGGGAGAAAACACTCAAATTTTATTTTTTAAAATAAGTTTCAGGTGAAATTGCCAGAAAGCGTCTAATAGCAATATTTTTGGTTGCCAATAATTAAGAGGCACCATAGAATATCTTAAAATATAAAATTTAGGTGGAGAAAGCCATGCAATTGAAATATCAGTCTGTTTTTAACGATCTTCAAAGTAAGATTTTAGCAGGGCTTTGGCCTGAAAATGCAAAGATCCCTACCGAATTTGAACTGTGTAAAGCCCACAACGTGAGTAGGATAACCGTTCGGAGAGCCTTAGATGAGTTGGTTCAACTGGGATTAATCAGGCGTCTGAGGGGAAGGGGAACCTTTGTCTGTTCCTCAAAACATATCAGCGAGTTTCGAAACGGATTAATTGATTCAGATGAAGATGCCATTGTTCAGAATATCTATAATAAAATAATTGAAGAGAGTGCTTATTCAGCAGACAGTGATTTAGCTAAGAGCTTAAGTTTTTTAAATAGAAGTGCAGATGATTTAGCTCAACCGATTGTTCGCCTAAGAATACTGGAACTGGTTAACGACCTTCCGCATTCACTTAAAAGCGTTTTTATAACCGAACAGACAAACGCTCTTATTGACCGCCAGACTTTGACAAGAAAGCCGTTTATAGAAGCTTATGAGAGTTGCTCTAATAAAAAAGTTGCTTCTCTTCATCGCTCTGTATCTGCTGTTATTCCCGATGAAGAAGCCTGCTCTTTGTTGCAAGTTAAAAGAGGAACTGCCCATTTATGGATGAAAAACACTGCATTTTTGGAAGACGATACTCCCATTGCTGTTAGTTACGCCATTCTCAATGGCAATCTTTTTGACTTTGTGGTAAACATTGATTTAAGCATAAACTGACACAAAATTAATTATGTATTATGACAAACATCTCAACTGTGTTAATATTCACAATAGCTAATGATTATAAAAGGAGAGGCACCATGAGAACTATTATCAGGATGTTAGATGAGGCAGCAAAAAGGTATCCTCAAAGAGCCTATACAACTAAAAAAGAGGAAAAGGGGTGGGTTCCAACCACATATCCAGAAATCAATCAGCTCTCCGATTATTTTGCCTCTTACTTACTAGATAATAAGATTGAAAAAGAGAGTACTTTTGGTCTCTTGGCAGAGGGAAGAACCGAATGGATTGTTGCAGAAATGGGAGTCCTTAAAGCCCGAAGTATTTCTGTTCCCCTCTCAATTAAACTGACCAGTGATGAGATAGCTTTCAGATTAAAACACAGTGAAGCCAAAGGGATAATTGCCTCTTCAAATACACTAGACAATGTTTGCAAAGCTCTAGAGACAATGGAAGAAAAACCGATTCTTTACTATTTAGATTCTCTTGATGACCGATTAAAAAGGCAAATAGAGAAATTAAGTTGGCAAGAGGGCAAAGATTTTGTTGTTTATGAGAAAATTATTAGTGAAGGGAAAAAGATTTTTGATAAAAACCCCTCCTTGGTTCAAAAGATTAAAGACCAAATAGATGAAAATGATGTAGTGAATATCTGCTACACTTCTGG
>JBAYOE010000165.1:0-3695 GCA_041678405.1 Sphaerochaetaceae bacterium
ACTCTGGATGAGAGTCCACTTGCCTATAGGCCATTTACTGAAATAGTAGAAAATATTAAAGATACTGTAGATATAGTAGAAAGAATAATCTCCTTATACAACTTCAAAGCACCAAACTAATTGTCAAAATTACCGCCTAGTTATAAATAACTACCCATAAATAGTTGCTTTGATTAGCTTAATATGCAAAGTAAATCAGTGTGTCTTTTGAAAATGGTGGGCTTTTATTAATTGATACCTGCTTCTTTATAGAATAAATATACTTAAAAAATCTGATTCCAAAATAGAATCACCTTTTAGGCAATCGTACGGTCATTTTATTCTTCAAAATATTTTAATAAAATATTAATGCTAAAATGAGTCAAAAAGTCTTTCTAAACAGCTTTATTTTCACTAAAAATTAATTATTTTTTTGAACTTTTAGAATCTTTTTAAAAGAATTTATCTACTTGCTTGACAATGGATAAATAGACTTCTAGAATGGTTGATAGGAGCTGTTTAACTTTTATTATTATAAGGAATTGTATTAAAAAAGTAAGGCTCAAATTTATTGAAAAAATGACTAAATAAAAGAGCAACGGAGGAGAAAATGTCAGTTCAAAAAGTTAAAGAAGGAAAGAGAATTGTTGGGACAATGCTTAGACTATCAAAAAATAGTGCTGTGGCTCTGTTAGCAAAGAATGCCGGCTTAGATTTTATTATGCCGGACATGGAACACAGTACCTACAATTTCGAAACTTTGGCAAATATAGCCCGTGTTTCTCGATTGGCTGGTATTGAATGTTTTGTTAGAGTGAGTGAACTAAGTAAGTCGTATGTATCTGGGGCTCTTGATGCAGGAGTAACGGGAATTATGGTTCCTATGATTGAAACAGTTGAACAGGCTAAAAAGTTTGTTAACTGGGCTAAGTTCATGCCTGTTGGAAATAGAGGATTCGGCGGAATGGGAGACCATTCTCAATTTACAAGTGCCAAAGCTGTGGAGTTTATGCCCAAGGCAAATAAAGAAACATTAACAATTGCCCAAATTGAATCTGCTTTAGCTATTGATAATATTGAAGAAATTGCGGCAGTTGATGGAATAGATGCCCTTTTAATTGGACCAAATGATTTAGCCAACTCATTGGGAATACCTGGGGATCTTTTTCATGAGAAAAATATGAACGCAATTTTAAAAACTGCCAAAGCAGCTAGGGATAATAATAAAATATTTGGACTTCATGGACCCGACAAAATGGCCCAAATGTTACTAGATGAAGGTTTAACTCTGTTGATGAGTAACCATGATGCCGGACTTCTTCTAAATGCTTTTAAAAATCTGGTTGAGAAATTCAAGGAGTAGACACATACGCAGAGAGCATTAAAATAAAATAAGGAATTGATAAAGTGATAAGTAGCAATGAGACAAAACATATGCAAAAAGTTGTTGATATCGTAGATCAGTATGTTGATATTATGTTCAACTATCGTCAAAGCGGGCATCCCGGAGGAACTCGTTCTAAAATCCCGGCTTTTATAACTCTCCTTTTAGGGGGAGCAATGCGCTGGGATATCAGAAATCCCGAAAAAAGATTCAACGACCGGTTTGTTTTAGGCGCAGGACATACTGTTCCGATGGTTTATGCTACTCTAGCTCTCTTTAATGAAGCATTAAGAATAAAGCATAAAGAGACCGGTGATAAAAAGTATTCACACAAAGATGAAAAAAAAGTCCTTTATTGGGAAGACTTAGTTGAGTTCAGAAGAAAGGATATGTTGTCAGTACATGCTGAAGCTTCCGGTAAAACGGAATTTTTGAAATTCAACACAGGTCCGTCCGGTCATGGAACCGCTGCTGCAGCGGGTATGGCCGTAGCCCTAAAAAGAGCCAAGGCTGAGAATGTCAAAGTTTTTATCATTGAGGGTGAGGGGGGATTAACACCCGGGGTAACTCATGAAATAGCCAACTCTGCTTGGGCTATGGCTTTGGACAACCTCTATTTTTTAATTGATTGGAACGATTACGGAATAGATAACCATAAAATGAGTCAAATTATGTACGGAAACCCTAAATTATGGTTCTCCAGCCATGGATGGGAAACATTCTTTGTAAAAGAGGGAGATAACATCAACTCTTTAAATAAGACCTTTTTAAAAATGGTAACTAAAGAGAATAAAAAGCGAGTCCCGCGGATGACCTATTTCAAAACCTTAAAAGGGCGGGGCTATCTAAAATACGATAACGAATCGCATGGAGCTGTCCATAAGATGAACAGCCCAATTTTCTGGGAAACGAAAAAGGAGTTTGTTGAAAAATATGGATGCCAATTTGTTAACTACCAAAAAGAGGCTCCAAAAAGTGAAAAAGAGATTGCCAAAGAGTTTATGGCTAATTTAGAAGTTGTCACAAATGTTTTAGCCAACGATAAAGAGCTGGTTAACTACTTGGCTGACAGACTGGTTGAACTGGGAGAATCTGTACCATTGACCATTGAAGGTTCTTGTTTTTCAGATAAAGAATCCCCTTTTGACGATCCTCAAATTTATGATTATAAAAACTATCCACAAGACCTATTTGCAAAAATCGGAACGAAAGTACCAAACAGGGCAGCGTTAGGAAAGTGGGGTTCTTGGATTAACTACTACGGCTATAAAAACTACAACCGCCCCCTGTTTCTTGTCAGTTCTGCCGATTTAGCCGGTTCAACTAATATTGGTGGTTTTGGGGACGGTTATGCTGATTTTAGCGGATATGGGTGGTATGAGAGAGTCGGTACTAACGATGGAGCCATTTTACCCCAGGGCATTACCGAGTTTGCCAACTCCGGAATAATGGTTGGACAGGCTTCTGTTAACTTCAGTAATGACCCACTCAATAAATACGATGGATTTTGGGGAGCAACCTCAACTTACGGCAGTTTTTCTTATTTGGTGTACGGATTACTCCGTCTTTATAGCCAGATGGAACAAGACAGCACAGTTAAATTGGGAAAGGTAATCTATGTAGCCGGGCACTCAGGACCCGAAACAGCTGACGACAGCCGAACCCATTTTGGTATTTTTTCCCCGGGAGTAACTCAACTGTTTCCAGAGGGCTCTGTGATAAATCTCCATCCATGGGAGTATAACGAAGTTCCAGTTCTGCTAGGTGAAGCACTAAAACAAGAAAAACCGCTGATTGTCGTATTGCACCTCACACGGCCGCCGATTGAAATCCCCAACAGAAAAGAGCTTGGAATGCCAAGCCATTTTGAAGCTGCTAAAGGGGCATATATAGTTAAAGATTTTGATGAAAAAGGGGAGAAAGAAGGAACCTTCTATGTTCAGGGGACAAGTGCGATGGCTAATATTGTTAAGATTTTAGATAAAATTGAGAACAATATCAAAATAGTCTATGTAACGAGTGCCTACCTCTTTTCGCTTCAAAATAATAAATACAAAGAGAAAGTTGTTAGTTCTTATGATAAAAATAACTCGACCATTATTACAACATCGGCTAAAAAGCTATTTGGTGATTTCACATTCGGAGAAGAATCTTTAAAGTATGCAATGAGTTCCGATTGGGATGACCGATGGAGAACCGGCGGAACACTGGATGAGGTTATCGAAGAAGCTCATTTATCGAGTGATTGGATTCTTCAAGGAATAAATAAGTTTGTTAACAGAAAAAAATAACTTTTTTTGGGGGAATTCTTGATTAACAATGGCTTAGAAAT
>JBAYOE010000166.1:0-3690 GCA_041678405.1 Sphaerochaetaceae bacterium
AAGGTTAAACATCTTCTCTTTTGGCTTTTGTGGTAATACTAAATTTAGGGAGACATTTTATCCAAATAGAATAAATTTTGTTTTGAGAAACTTATTCTTTGATAGATTAATTATGAAATACTAGGAATTATTGACACTCTGTATAATATGTTATAGCATCACAATCAGTTTTAATTTAAGATAATAATCATGATAGATGTAGTCCCAAAAACCAAAGAAGAGCAAGCTTATATCGAGCTTAAAAACCTAATATTGGAAGGAAAACTTCCAACACAAAAATTTCTTTCGCAAAGAATGTTAGCCGCAACTGTAAATACAAATATAAGCACAATAAGAACTGCCTTAAGGCTTCTAGAAAACGATAATCTTATCGAAAATGTACCCCAGTGGGGAGTTCGTATTCCGATAGAGACCGAAGAAGTTTTACGTGATCGTTATTTCTTACGTGAATTATTGGAAGTTGGAGCTGTAAAACTAATTATTCGGAAAAGAAAGAGTGAAAATTTGGACATTTCTTCTATAATAGAAAAGGCTAAGCTGTGTGATAAAGTCGCAAAAGAAGAACCAAAAGATATCACTAAATTTTCAAAAACACATCTAGATTTTCATTTGGAATTAGCAAAAAAAAGTGGCTCTCCACTGCTTCTGCAAAGTCTGGAAAAGATTCATTTTAGAAGCCTAATCCAATCACATGCCAAAAGGGGATGGGCAACCGGCTCTTTAATCAATCACCAACTCTTGGTAGATGTGATATTGGATGGAGATGAAAACAAAGCTATCGCAGAAATGACAAATCACATAAAGGGTGGTTTAGAAAGCGAGCTAAATAATTTAGTTCAAATTTAAAGCTTTCCCTTCCCACCCACAAAAACAAGATCTAGATATTCCTACTCATGATGAAGTATATAGACAAGGTGGGACAGGATATTTAGGAGACTTCCCCTCAAATATTGCTAAAATATCTTCTGCTAACATCATACTAGCATTTCTCATACTTTCTTCTGTGTGAGCAGCATTATGGGGAGTTCCAATGAAATTATCCAGCTCAAATAAAGGATTGTCTTTTGCAGTGGGCTCCTTTTCAAAAACGTCCGTACCGGCTCCCTTAATCCACCCCTCTTTCAATGCTACCAACAGATCGCTTTCTTTCCATATTGGCCCTCTGGCAACATTAATAATGAAACTGGTGGGCTTCATTAACCTTAAATATTTAGCATCTACAAGCCCATTGGTTTCCTTAGTTAAAGGTAGATTAATTGAAATAAAGTCTGCTTTTTTAAAAAGTGTTTCCAATTCAACTTGCTCCGCTTTATAGCTGGACTCACTATCTGTATGTTTAATTTCATCATAGTACAGAACATTCATACCAAATCCGCCGTGACATATTCTTGCAACATTCCTTCCAATTCGGCCGAACCCTAAGATTCCGACAGTTTTCCCAAATAAATCTACGCCTAAGAAATCAAAAGGATTGAATTTCCACTGCCCATTTCTAAGTTTCAAATTTGCTTTTCCCATCTGCTTAGCGAGTGTTAAAGCTAACACGATAAAATGCTCTGCTACACTGATACTGTTGGCATCGGGTGTATAAATAACAGGAATCCCCTTTTTCTTTGCTTCTAAGAGGTCTATTTTATCAAGACCAACCCCATGTTTTGCAATAACTTTAAGTTTTGGAGATTTTTCTATTGTATTTTTAAAAGCATCTCCGCTTCTGATAAGAATAATCGCATCCGCATGTTTAACTTTTTTTTGAAAATCATTCTCAGATTCAGCAATTAAAACTTCACACTTCTCTTTCAAAATGTCTATTCCAGTCTGGTGCATTTCATTCGATATTAAGATCTTAAACTGTTTTTCCACTTTCCATCTCCAAAGTTTTTAAAATTTACCGTTATTTTGTATGTCCCTCTTCGGCATCAAAAAAGTCTGCGCCCAAAGGGGGGTTAGTAAAAAATTCAATGAATCTCAAAGTTTTAGTTGAAAGGTTTTTTATAGAGTGCCTTTCTTTTGCCGAAATAAACAGAATATCTCCGGTTTTTAGGTGGAATTTTTCGCCTTCAACTATTTCTACCGCCTCTCCCTCAATTATTATGATTACTGATTCTCTGTCTTTATGAAAATGATACGGTACTTCAGAATTCGGTTCTAATAACCCGAACATACCTCCTAAACTCATCGCACCATTTTCTTTTGTAAGAACCTCTGGACGATAAGTTTTTGCCAACGGATCCTGTTTTTTTATATTTAACAGATCTTCAAATCTAAATATTTTCATAACAATTTTACCTTAAATAATTATTGTATCTTTCTACTAGGATGATACAGCTTGCTTTCCGGCTTCTTGGACTATGTTTACAGCTTCAACCACTTTTCGGCGTACAAACGGAACGATATGCATGGAAAGAAGTTTAGCTCCTTTATTTATCCAAGGAATGCCTTCAACCTCATCGGTTGCAATCATTAATTCCAATTTTGCCTCAAGTGTCTTTCGGGTAACTTCCTCAATAACCTCTTGAACTTCAGATGCATTGACGTTTCCTTGGTACCCCATAGAGAGGGTCAAATCATTTCTACCAATAAAAATTGCATCTAAACCTTTCACTTTTAGAATCGAGTCTATGTTTTCGACCCCCTCTAGGTCTTCTATCTGTGCTATTACCATTGTTTCGTTATTAGATTTAACTGTATATTCCTCAACAGTCATACCTGAATATCCGGGAGCCCTAGCTGTCATAGCTAAGCCTCTTTTTCCCATTGGAGGATACTTTACATTAGCGACTAATAATTCAGCCACTTCCCGGCTTTTAACATGGGGACAGACAATTCCCATAACTCCGGCATCCATTGTCCGAAGAATAATTTCAGGCTTTGCGGCTGGGATCCTACAAAGAGGAGTAACCCCTACTAATTCGCAAGTTCGCGCCAAATCTTCTATCTCACTATAATTTAAAGGTCCATGTTCGGAATCAAAAGTAATAAAATCCACTTTACATTTTCCAATGAGTTCAACTAAGCCTGTTGAATTAAAAGGAAACATACTTCCCAAGCAAACCTTCCCGTTTTTTATTTTTTCTTTCAGAGTGTTGTTATTAAGCATATCCTGTTTCTCCTACACAATCTAATTCCAATGAAGAAATATGCCATCTACGATGGTTGATTATTCTCCTTTTTATTTTTAAAAAACTATAACTTGGCAGGGGTTTGTTGCCCCGTACTGTTCTTTGTTTTGAGTAATATCAAATGCTTTGGGAAGATTTTCCAAACCTTCTATTTCATGAGAAACAAGTGATTTTAAATCTATTCTCCCATTGGCTACCCAATCAGCACCTATTTGAATCGTTTTGTTTCCGTGTCCTCCGATTGAAATCCATTTTATCCCTTTTGTTCTTAATATCTGCGAGTTTATCTTTAGCTCACCAACCAGGGCGGCAACTTGTACAACTTTACCTCCGGGGCGTACCATTTCAAACGCCTGATGGAGGGTGGTATGTCCTGCCAAACCTTGTTGCGGATTACCCCCGGCACATTCGAAAACGACATCGACACCTTTTCCATTCGTTAGCTCAAGAATTTTTTCAACCGGATCTTCTTTTCTTACATTTATAACCGCATCTGCATGAAATTTTTTGCTTAATTCTAGAGAGGCATCTCTTATATCGGTAGTAAATACTTTACTTGCTCCATTAA
>JBAYOE010000167.1:0-3684 GCA_041678405.1 Sphaerochaetaceae bacterium
AGCTGCTTTTATTCTTCTGATTAAAGGAACCAAGAGTTTCAGAGTTGCCAATACCGCTATGCTTTTTATTTTAATTGCCTATATCGCTCTTAAATTTGCTTTCAGAGAAATATTTTATCAAAACAATATCCAAATAATAGTGACGTTTTTACCGCTGTATCTCTTTAACAGCTCCCTGGTTCTTAGAAATCTAACTGCTAAGGAACAATCTTAGTTCCGCCCTCTGCATAGATGGCATCATAGAGGTTCTCAAAGCTGGTAATAATTGCTCTACTGTTACTCTTTTGAACAAAATCGATTGCAGCCTCTATTTTAGGGAGCATACTTCCCGGGGCAAAGTGTCCCTCTTTTATAAACTCTTTACACTCATCAACGGTAACGGTATCCAAAGCCAACTGGCTGGGTTTGCCATAGTTTAAAAACACCTTTTTAACGGCTGTTGAGATAACCAACAAATCGGCATTTAACTCTCTGGCTAAAAGCGAAGCTGCCAAATCTTTGTCTATAACAGCCTCAATGCCCTCTAAAGAGGAGTCGTTTTTTCTTATTACGGGAATCCCGCCGCCCCCGACGGCAATTACAGTTACGTTGCTCTCTGCCAGTTTTTTAATGGTGCTTAATTCGACAATCGCTTTAGGCTTTGGAGATGGGACAACCCGTCTGTACCCTCTTCCCGAGTCTTCTACAACAACCCAATTCTCTTTCTCTGCCTTCTCAAGAGCCTCTTGTTCGCCCATAAAGAGTCCTATTGGTTTAGTAGGTTTTTTAAATGATGGATCTTGCGGGTCAACTTCGACTTGACTGATAACAGTTGTTACATCCAAATTTAGGTTGAGTTTTGCAGCCTCGTTGTACAGGGCCATTTGCAGTTGATAACCGATGGTGCCTTGGGTACTGGCGACACAAAAATCGAGTGGTTCAGTATGTAAAATATCTTTGGAATTTTCACTTCGCAAGAGGGCAAAACCGACTTGCGGTCCGTTTCCGTGAGCCACAACCACCCTATTGCCTTGGGCAATCAGTTTCACGATGTGAGTTGCTGTTTTTCTGGCAGCCTCATACTGTGAACTCACACTGATGTTACTGTTGTCTTCAATCAGTGAGTTCCCTCCGATTGCAATTACTATTAAACTGTTTTGTTTCATAACAGACTCCTAGAAAAAGATAATAGCGACCTTTGAGTGTTTTGAGCAACTATTTCAGTTATTGATAATCCAAATTTTCTATTTTATCTGTTTATTAAACAGTGTATTGCTTTACCATTCTTTTAAAATTATGTAGCCTTGGGGCTAAAAAAGGGGGGTATTTTATGGCAAACAGAGAGCAAAAACGGCTTTTTCTATTCGCTTTATACATTACATCAATGGTTTTGGTTAATACTATTGGTTCAAAAATTACCACTTTGGCAGGTGTAAGAGTTTCGGTCGGAATATTTTTTGTCCCCGTTTTGTTTTTGATTACCGATATTGTTACCGAAGTTTACGGCCGGAAAGCGGGATCTCAATTTGTAAATATGTCAACTATGATGCTCATATTTATGTTTGTCATGACCGGGCTTTGTATCAGCCTCCCTCCAAACCCTACATGGGGGCTCCAAGAACCTTATAGTGCAATATTCGGTTCAAGCATGAGAATGACCATCGCCAGTCTAATCAGCTTTTATATTGCCCAGCACGTCGATATAATCCTTTTCTCCGTGATAAAAAAGATTACAAAAGACAAACATTTATGGATTAGAAACAACCTCAGCACAATAACCAGTCAGTTTTTTGATACCACGATTTTTATGTTTATAGCTTTTTATAAAATAACCGACCAGTATACTGCCAGTTTTGTTTTCAGCTTAATTATTCCCTATTGGATTTTTAAGATAGTTTTTGCCTTTTTGGATACTCCGTTTTGTTATTTGGGTGTTTATCTTGTCAGACGGGGAGAAAAAGAGAACTGATAAAAATGGACGAGATACTCCTGTTCGGAGACAGCATAACCAACGGCAGAATCGGTATTGATTACCAAAGATATTTAAAAACAAAAACCCGCTCTTTTGGCCAAGACGGAGCAACATTTAGCTCTGTATTTGACAGATCTATCAGCTATTTGGAAAAAAAAGGAGCCCAACTTGTTGTCATTCAGGGGGGAGCAAATGATTTATTGATCCCCCATATGAGGAGTATCAGCAGAGAGTGGGATAAGGTAGCCTCTGTTTTATACAACAAAGAACCCCTCTCTCACGATAATTTAGATTTAACTCTCTCTAAAATTGAGAATTGTTTTAGAAACTACACTTTCAACATCCCTCTTTTGGTTTGTTCAATAGTTCCCTTAGGGGAAGAGCTCTCATCTGATTTAAACAAAAAAAGGGAAAGCCTAAACAGCGAGCTTAAAAATATCATAAAAACTTACGATAATATCTTTTATTGTGATATCACAACAGATTTAGTTAAAATAATACAAGAGGGCAATAATTTCAGCCCGTTTTTAATTCCAAACCCAAGGATCTTAGAAGAAGATGCTCTGTTTATCGCTGGCGATGAGAAACGTTCTCTTATTCGGTCTTCCGAAAGGATGCTAAAAACAACGGTTGACGGAATACATCCAAACAGTGTGGGAGCCCAGGCAATTGCCCACTCTTTGGAAAGTTGTTTTATGAACTCTTTGGAAAGTTGTTTTATGAACTCTTCACGAGTGAAAGAACTTTTAGTACATTAAGGGGAGTACCAAAACATTTTAGGACAATTTTTTAAATAGTGGAGGATTTTTTAATGGCAGAACATGAATTGATGCCTGTTGAGCAGACCCTGCCTCGCAATCTCTTTGTACTACCTCTTATCGGAAACCCGATATTCCCGGGGTTGTTTACCCCTTTAGTGGTGGAAAGCAGAGAAGATATAGATATCGTTAACCAAGCAATGGCCCATGGGGGAGATTTAGGTCTCCTTTTAGTCAAAGACGAGAGTAAAATCGACTACGAGCATGAGAACCTTTATAGGGTGGGAACCGTTGCAAAAATTATTAAAAGGATTAAGCTGCCCGACGGCGGAATGAATATATTTATCTCGACAATGAAAAGATTTCAGGTTCGGGACTTCCATTTAAGTGAAAAATTTATAGTTGCAGAAGTTGAGTATCTCAACGATATAGAGGACAACCCGACCGAAATTAAAGCTTGGACAAGGCAACTAATAACAGAGACAAAAAAGCTCTCTAAAGGAAACCCCCTCTTTACCGAAGAGATGCGCTTAAATATGGTTAATATCGACCAAGCCGGTAAGATGGCCGATTTTATTGCAAGTATTATAAACATTGACCGAAAGCAACAACAAAGGATTCTCGAAACTCTTAACGTCCGAAAAAGGATGGAAAGGGTGTTGGTTTTTATTAAGAAAGAACAACAGGTTCTTGAGATGCAGGAGCAAATCAGAAGACGGGTCAACAGTAAGCTTGAAAAAAATCAACGGGAATACTTTTTAAGAGAGGAGTTAAAACATATTCAGCAGGAGCTCGGTTTAACAACCGACCCGCGAAGTGCCCTCTATAATAAACTTTCCAAACAAATTCAGGAGTTAAAACTTGAAGGAGAGGTCGGTGAAGCCGTAAACAGTGAGTTGGAGAAGTTTCAGACTCTGGATCCCAACAGTCCCGAGTATTCAATAACAAGAACTTACCTTGAGACCATTGTAGCTC
>JBAYOE010000168.1:0-3656 GCA_041678405.1 Sphaerochaetaceae bacterium
CGGAGTCAGAACGATATTGGAGTAGTTACCATGCCCTCCTCCTTTGACAACCATATTGTAATCACTCTGTTCGGGCCAAATATTTCCCAATCCGGGACCGGCTCTTTGCATATCAATAATAACAGCCGGGAGTCTGGAACCGGCCAGATAGCTGAGTCCTTCGCCCATTAGGGCAATACCGGGTCCAGAAGAGGCTGTCATTGCTTTAGAACCGCTGCTGGCTGCCCCATAAACCATATTAATCGCACTGACTTCCGATTCTGCCTGTAAAAATGTTCTGCCGCTCGCTAAAAAATAGGTGGCGGCACTCTGAGCTATTTCACTGGCGGGGGTTATAGGATAACCAAAAAAATGGGTACAGCCCCCCATAAGGGCGCCAAACACGGCAGCTTCGTTTCCGGTCAACAATCTTTTGGCCATTTAGATTACCTCTTTATAAACAGTCAAAGCTCCAAACTCCGGACAATTTAAAAAACAAAGGCTACAGGCTGTGCACCCTTTGTCTTCTAAGAATTCAACATAGTTATATCCCAGTAAGTTTATTTTTTTGCTTAAAATGAGGGCACTTTTAGGGCAGACAGAGATACAAATTTCACACCCTTTGCACTCATTTTCTTTAACTTTTACAGTATTCATAAAACCCTTCATAAACAATTTTAAACTTATTCTGACACTTTGTTACTAATATGTCAATTAAAATTAATTAACAAAATACTTCCGATTATATTTAATTTATTTGTTGATAATAAATTAACTCTAATTTTTATTTAAAACTTAGGTTATTTTAACTCTAAATAATATTTTATTATTGACAGTTTAACTTCAATTTGTCATTATTGACACTATAATGCATTTATGTATTTTATAATATTGAGGATTACTTCTGATGAAGCTAAAAAATGTTGTTATAAAAGGCGTAGGAGCGTATGTCCCTCCCCGCAGAATATCCAATGAAGAACTCTCCAAAACAGTAGATACGAGTGACGAGTGGATATATTCTCATACTGGAATAAAGAATCGCCATATTGCCGATAAAGAGTGTGCCACCAGCGATATGGCTCTTAAATCGGTTTACAATTTAATGGAGAGCAATAATATAAAAAAAGAGGAGATAGGGGCAATAATCGTTGCCACTGCCACTCAGGATTATATCGGCTTTCCGGCAACAGCCTGTATAATTCAGGAAAAGTTAAAGCTTAAAAAAATTCCTGCTTTCGATATTGCCGCAGGATGTACCGGTTTCATTTACGCCCTTGAAATTGCCAAATCATTGATAGCAGTCGGCTCGTTGGAGTCGGTTTTAGTAATTGGGTGCGAAAAACTCTCATCAATCGTAGATTGGGGTGACCGTAATACCTGTGTTCTGTTCGGAGACGGTTCCGGTGCTGCTTTAGTAACCGCTTCAGAAGAGGCAGACAGTTCAATTATCGATACCGTTTTACACGCAGAAGGCAGCGGTTCATCGTTTCTTTCGATTCCCGAGGGAGGGACTAAAACACCTCTTCAGAGTAACGACACAAAAGGCCGCAAACTCCAAATGGAAGGCCGATCTGTCTATAACTTTGCAGTGAGAGTACTTGGAGAAGTAGTAACATCGTTATTGGAACGTAACGGTTTAACAATCGACCAGATACAGTGGATTGTACCGCATCAGGCAAACAGCAGAATAATAAGTGCCGCCGCAAAAAGACTTCATATAGATCAATCAAAATTTTTTATGAATATTGAGGAGTATGCCAACACATCGGCTGCCTCAATTCCGATTGCCCTTAAAGAGATGGTCGATAAAGACCTCCTCCATAAAGGGCAGTTGATAATGACAATCGGTTTCGGTGCCGGTTTGACGTACGGGGGGAATTTAATAAGATGGTAAAATACGGTTGTTGTTTCCCTGGTCAGGGATCTCAAAAGCAGGCAATGGCTATTGATTTGTTTGAGAACAGTAAAACGGTACAAGAGTTGTTTGAATTGGCAAGCGATGCTGCCGGTCTGAATATTTTCAATCTGTTAGCCTACTCAAACGAGCAGACTTTGCAGCAGACTGAGAATGCCCAGTTGGCTATTACCGTCGCCAATCGAAGCGCAGCCATCCTTTTAGAGGAGGGAGGGATAAAATTCTCTTGCACATCAGGCTCCAGTTTGGGAGAACTTTCGGCCTATGCTGCCTCTAAAGTAATCTCTGAATACGAGTTGTTTAAAATAGTTCAAAAAAGAGGTCAGCTGATGGCAACGGCGACAACCAGAAACGGTGAATTGGGCATGGCTGCCGTTATCGGAATCGGATTTGAAAAGGTCGAGGGTATCTTAAAAGCCTGCGGAGCCGAAAA
The DNA here is from genome assembly GCA_041678405.1 of Sphaerochaetaceae bacterium. GTDB lineage: Bacteria > Spirochaetota > Spirochaetia > Sphaerochaetales > Sphaerochaetaceae > JBAYOE01. The sequence goes on from JBAYOE010000168.1 coordinate 2,328, forward strand.
TCTGTACCTTTCCAACGATAATGGACCAACCCAGGTTGTTATAGCCGGCAATGCCAAAGAGATTGAGAAATATAGCCAAATTTTAAAAGCTGAGGGGGCAAGAAAAGTAGTTGCCCTGAAAGTATCTGGGCCTTTTCATACCCCTTTTATGGGCGATTCACAACAGCAATTTGCCCTCTTTTTAGAACAGTTTAAATTTAACGAACCTCAGATTCCTCTCTATTTAAATGTCACCGGGAAGTTAGCCAAAGATGCAAAAGAGGTTAAATCCTGCTGTATTGAACAGATTACAAAAGCGGTAAGATGGACTACAATCATGGAGTCGATGGTTAAAGATAAAAATGTTGATGTCGCACTTGAAGTTGGTCCAGGAACAGTAATAAGTGGTCTTTGGCGTAACAGCGGACAAAACATTGCCTGCCACTCTTTGGGAACTTACAAAGAGATACAGGATTTTTTAATCGGCAGAGATTAAAATAATTTTTAAGCTGTTATCTGCCTCTTCTTCCCACGTTAAGGTGATTTTTAATGAATCGTTGATCATAGCATCAACTACTCTGAGATTCCCCTTCACCACCTGTCTGCCAACAACAGCTTTGGCTGGCAGAGTGTTTCTTAAAAGGTCGGCAAACATCTTATTCAGATAATACACTGCATCTGAAGAGACATAGTTCTCAAACCAAGTGTTATCATAAATATCATTCAATGCTTTAAAGGTTAAAAATTCGGCCTCGTTTTCGGTTGTTATGGGATCACTCAAAACTCCCAAAACAGAGTGGTTTGGCAACTCTCCTTTAAAAGGAGAAAGCAACAGAGCCTCTTTTGTCGTTTCAAAAGCACTTAATTTAAAAAGAAGTAAACAGAGAAGTAAAAAGAGTAACAAACTTTTTTTCATCTCCTGATTTTGAATCATCAATTTAAAATTGTCAAACTCCCTGTGGACATCATCTAAAGCATCAGATACCATAACTTTGTGAATTCAATTCAGATAAAAACAGTGACAGACGGCTTTAATCATAGTATAAGAGATCCGCTTTGGTCTGATATAAATCTCACTGAGGGGTATAAGAAACTGTTTTACAGCTACCCCATGCAAAAATTAACCAGAATAAAGCAGTTGGGACCTGCTTATCTGCTCTATCCCGGAGCGGTACACAGCCGCAGTTCCCACAGTCTCGGAGTATATCATCTGACTAGGCTGATTATCATATCTTTATTAAACAACAGCAGCACTTTGGGTGTTATCCCCCACTTTAAACCTAAAAACATCAAGGCACTTTTGGCTGCGGCAATGCTACATGATTTAGGCCATTTTCCGTATGCCCATGC
>JBAYOE010000169.1:0-3626 GCA_041678405.1 Sphaerochaetaceae bacterium
CCATACACATCGTGCAAAAATCTTTATCTGTACATTGAACACATACAGGAAAATCCTTTTTACGCAAGTTCCTTAAATATTGTACTTTATTTGAATTGTTCCAAATGTCATTGAGAGGAGTTTTTTTTACGTTTCCCACAATATAACTTTGCCAACCTGCACATGGATATACATTCCCATTTTCTGCTATGCAAATGGACGCATTGCAAACGCTACAAACAAAATCGTCAGAAGATGAATTTTTCTTCTTTTCCGCTTCTGTTTTTATTTGTTTCAAGTATTTTACATCATTCACAGCCTTGTAACGAATCATATCTTTAACTTCATCAAGAGACAAACGACAGTTCAAATTTTTTGTTGTATGATCATATCCTCCTATGATAACATAATCATCGCCTGCATGAATTTTATAGCTTTTTGCCCATTTTTTTACTTCATTATAACAATTTTTATTTTGCCTCATTATCGGGCAGCTTATTTGTAAAGGGATATCATTTTCAATTAGTTTTAAAATTCCTTTTTTTGTTTTCTCTAAACTTCCTTTCATTTGGGTGATTTCATCGTGAATGATAGGGTTCATAGAGTATAATGAGACTTGAACCCCTAAAAGAGGGTTAGCTCTCATTTCTTCAACCATATTGTCATCTAATAAAGTCAAATTACTTAGCACATTTACTGAAAAATTATACTCTCTACATTTTCGCAAGAAATCACAAAATTTTTTATGTAACATTGGTTCTCCTCCGCTTAATGTCAAATGCAACAATTTCATATCTTTGCATTGCTCTAAAATATCAAAAAACAAATCAGGTTCGATATTAGTTAGCTTATTCTCATGTGGAATATAGCAATGTATGCATCTTTCATTACATTTACTTGTAATCTCTATGTGTAAATTTGTAAGTTGAGGCTTGCCTTTAAAATATTCTTCAAAAAAATCCTGTGTGTCTTTTTCTGTATGTGTAATAACAGATAAATAATCTTCTCTTACTTTATTAGCTTCAAGTGTCTTATAGGAAAATCTTGTATCTTTTTCCTCACACTCTTGCAATGTTTTACCAGATACAATAAATCCCTCTTGTTCAAGTAGACAAAAAAAATCTCGAACATCATTTTTGATTGTAAGAATATCAACATCTGTAAATTGTTTGTGTATTTTATTCGCAAGTTCATCAAGAGTCTGTGGCTCTTGATTTAAGACTGAAAAGAAAATAGAACCTGTTTCTGATAGTATTTTATCTCCTATATAGTTCTCATTATTTGTGGTTAATTTATATCCGAAATTTCTATTATCAGTTATATACCCAAACGAGTCATAACTTCTGAATATAATATTAGATTTTTGCTTAAAGAACATAATGATAAATCTTAAATAGTCAGGCGATAATTCCTAAATTTAGGGATTATCGCCTGATTAAATTGTTAATTAGCGTCCCCCTGGTCCTGGAGGATTGCAGGGTCTTCCACTCGGTTTGCTATTAGGACGACATTCTGCCATCTGCGTAGTACTCTGTGCTAAAATTTCAGGTTTCTTGTAGCTCATAGAACCTCATTTTTAATTATTACTTTTATAAATGATCTCAAAACAAAAATACAAAATTAAAATGACTTTTTAAAGGTTCATTATACATTTAGTTTTCAACTAATAATCTGTAACTACATTTACATATCCTCCAACCCCAAGCAAACCATCTCAACCTGATACTTAGACAACATCTTATTTTTTAGATGTTCAACTTTCTTCGCTAATAACTCAGGTTTGAAATTTTTCTTTTGCCGTTTCACTTCTGCTACTACTGCTTGGTTTTTCTCTAATTTCAGTGCGACAATATCAATTTCATTATGATTACCTTTAAATTCCCACCACGAGCCAATAGCACGGTATTGAAAGCTTTCGGCAAATTGTTGTTTGAAATATCTTTCTAACATAATACCCGAATAAGTCGGATAATCAGATTTGATAATAGCTTGCAAACCCACAAAGTTTTTTATTTCTATAAGTGAACGGTTACGGTCGAAATAGTTAAACCAAAACCGAATGAAATTATCCTGTATCTCATATCGAACAGCTTGGCTTCCTTCCTTTGCAAGAATCGGGCGTTGGCGAACAATAATATTGTAATCTTCAATTAAGCGTTTGATTTGACCTCCTATGCTTTTATCTCCCAATGTTGCTTCTATTTCAGGTTGTGTGTTGATACCACCTGAAATGGCACTTAGGATAGAAAAATAGATAGCATAGTTTTTCCCAAACTCTTCTATCAACAAGTTTTTCCCTTCATCAGTAAAAGGAGAGTTTTCCCGAACCATAAATGAAATCATCTCGTCTATGGTCAACGGAATATTATCACAGAACAATTCTACATATTTGGGAACTCCACCTGTAAAAGAATAAAGAGCAAGCAAGTCATCATTCGTATAATCTGCATTATAGTCGCTCATAATTTCTTTTAGCGTAGTTAAATCAAAAGCCGAAAGTTTGATGATATTATCCGCTCTGCCAAATAACGGCTCTTTCTTGTTTTGAAATATTTTCTGCATCAACGAATATACAGACCCCGATACAATCAGATTCATTTTAGACTTCTTGCGGTAAGTATCCCAAATGTTTTGCATATCGCTATATATCGATTCATTGATGTTGTAGAACTCTTGAAATTCGTCAATAACAAGGTTGAATGGTTTGTGTGAAGCTAACTCCATTAGATATTGGAACAACGACCGAAAAGTGCGTATTTCAGAGGGGACGAATGTATCAAGCGATTGACTTATAATCGGAATAAACTCGGAGCAAAGCGTTGTTTCCCCTTTACGTCCAACAAACAAATAGACAGTCGGTAAATCCTCAACCGACTTCATGATAAGGCTTGTTTTCCCAATCCTCCTTCTACCTGTTACCACAGTCAGACGAGAATGGTCGTTGAACGATAAATTTTGTATTCGTTTAAGTTCTGCTAATTCTTTTATTCTATTATAAAATCTCATGCTTTCTTTTTAATTACGCTCGTAACTGTTACGGCGGTTACAAAGATATGTAAAAGTTTGGATATATAGATTGTTTTAGTAACTTTGCTTTAGAAATCATGCCAATAGCGAGCAGAACGATGAAAATAAATCGTGTGCTAAATCGTGAGGGATTCCAAATTTAGAAAATCATAAAATATTGGTTGTCAGTGTGGTTAGAGACATAGTTCTCTTCCTGGCCACATATGATTAACGCTGCACTCGATGGCATGGCAAAGAGCACGCGCTTTGTGATACCCGTTAACCAATATCATAACCTCCTGTGAGTCCATGATTGTCCCTATACCAACCGTTAATGCGGTTTTGGGTACCAGGTTGGTGTCGTTATTGAAAAAGCGGGAGTTGGCGATGATTGTGTCGTTTGTCAGGTTCTTTTTTCTGGTTCTTGAAGAGAGTGATGAGCCGGGCTCGTTGAAGGCTATGTGCCCATCTGAGCCGACCCCTCCAATGAATAGATCAACACCACCATATGAAGTAATTTTCTTTTCATAGTTTTCACATTCAAGATCGATGTCGTGAGCGCAGCCGTCAAGTAGATTTACATTTTCACGCTGGATATCAATGTGTTGAAAAAAGTTTTCCCACATAAATGTAAAGTATGA
>JBAYOE010000170.1:0-3625 GCA_041678405.1 Sphaerochaetaceae bacterium
ATGCTCTCTCGAGAGCTTTGTCGCATTGGTATGTCTCCCCTTTCTCTAAAGTCAAAATACCAAAGTCGAGCATCATCTCTTTATGTTTGCCATGTAACTCGGTAATTGCCTGATACCCTTTTTTAAAAGGTTTTTCTTTCTTAATAACCATTCCAGATTAAGCCCTCCCCCTATTTTGAAAAAAGAAGATTGTCACTTTCTTTCACTTTTTCTTTAAAGGCCTCTTTTTCAAGTTTTTGCACTGCCTCTGAAAAGCATTCATAACAAACGTATCCATCGTAGCCAAGTTTTATTAATTCATTAATTTGAGCCTTGTTTCCCATTACATCATTGTCGGTTACCAAGACTCTATCAGAATCGGTTATATCGGCGAGTTCTTTCCCAGGCAAAACCCCTGAAACGTGAATTAAACCTGTCTCATTTGGGAAAAACGCTTTTTCTTGAGCTAGGTAGTGGTGGAATGTGTCGTGAACAACACTATACGTACCTCTGTAGTTAGATTTTTTTATAGCTTTAACAGCATCTTTCTTAAATCTCAAGCTACAAATTTCAAAACCAAGAGGCTCTACCAAGCCCTGTACATCCATTTTTTCAAAAAGTGGACCAAACTTGTTTAAAGCCGCAACAGTATCATTCATTCTTTCTTCGTATGTTCGTTTATCATTTTGATCGTTAACTGGAACTAGGATAACACCTTTAATACCCGCCCTTTTTGCCACAGTAACTAAATTATCAAGCTCTTCATACCTTTCATCCAAGAACCTTTGTTCATCATTGAACCTTTGCAAAGCATTAATTGTAACGAGCTCGATATCAATCTCCCCACTTAATTTTTTAATCTCTTCTGGTTCGATGTTATCTAAAATTTCCTTTCCCATAAGGTCATTTCGCACCTCAACTCCATCAAAACCCATTTTTTTGGCTTCTTTCATGAACTCTTTAATTGGAGCATCCGGCATTGTTATCCGATTTAATCCTATCTTCATGTCTTCTTCCTAATATTTTACTTTGGTACTTTTCCCATATTTAAGAGCTTCCCATGCACATCAGTTAAGTTTGGGTTGCTTACACACTTAAACCTTACATTGGCAATGATACGCTGGACATTATTTCTATGAATATAAGCAATTCTGCCAGCACCTATGATTCCTACTGTTAATTCGTTCATTCTTCCCCCCAATTTATGCATACGCTTGCATTTATTTTATAGTAGCCTACAGAATAAAGTTAGTAAAGAGATATTAACAGTATCCTGATTGCATTTGATTTGTTAAATTGACAAATAAAATAATCTCAGCTACCATTTATGCATACGTTTGCATAGGTGTTAAATATATGGCTGTAACTACTAAAGATATTGCAAAATTGGCTGGAGTGTCTCAATCGACAGTCTCCCGTAGCCTTAATAGAAGCCCCTTAATATCAAAAAAAACTCAAGAGAGAGTTTTGAGGATAGCTAAAGAGCAGAACTTTGAGTTTAATGCAAACGCAAGAAGTTTAAGCACAAATATATCCAACAGTATTGGTTTAATCTTTCCCGATGATTACATGGAATTCGGCCTCAATTTATACTTTGGTGCATTACATACCCATATTAGAGAGACCGTTGAAAAATTGAATTACGATCTTATTATTGGTTTTGAAAAAAACAAGTATACAGATACCAACACCATCCGCCGTTTAGTTGCCCAAAAAAAAGTAGATGGATTAATAATAGCTCTGCCACGGATAAACAGTGAAAGTATGGAATTTCTGAGTAAAGCTAAAATCCCTTTTATATTTCTCCATTTTCATCAAGTTCAAGACTGTTTGTCTAATACAAATCAGATATATGCCGACCATTTACATGGAGGCTACATCGCCACTAAACATTTAATCGATTTAGGCCATAGGAAGATTGTTTGTCTATCTTCTAAAGATGGACAAGAGTTTGAAGAGAGAAGAAATGGTTATATTAAGGCATTAATTGAGAGTGGCATCGCAGTGAATGAAAATTTGTTTCTTTTTGGCGATAGGTCATTTAAATCGGGTTTCTCTTCAATAAATGAAAATTTAAAGCTGTTCAAAAAAGCTACAGCACTATTTTGCCACACCGATATTATGGCATTAGGTGCCTTAGAAGCGTTTAAGCTTAGTAATATAAGAGTTCCTGAGGAAATAGCGGTTATTGGTTATGATGATATAGAGTTAGGAAATTATTTTAGCCCCCTATTAACAACCGTTCATCAACCTCGGGAAGAAATATCCTCTTTAGCAATTGAAAGACTGGTTCAATTGATAGAGTCAAATCCTAGAAGAAATCACAAAGAAATTGTTGTAAAGCCGTCGTTAGTAATAAGAGAAAGCTGTGGGACAAAGTTGAGCTTGCCAAAATAGAAAGCTTTTTGGTATTTCTTTAAACTTCAAATATCTATAATGTCAAAATTAGTCCATAAGTATTCTTAATTGTTTTTAAAGAAAAATTTCCACTCTACTCTATTGACATCAATTGATGATTATCAGAAAACTACAGAGGCTTACAGAGCTCATATCCATAATGTTAATAAAATCTTTAATAGGCTTAACTGATTGTAAAAATTATTACATCAAACTATTATGTCTCCTAATTACCCCTAAGACATTTAGGATTTAAGTTCAATGTAAATAGAATTGTGGAGACCTTTTATGAGCAACAAAAAATCATCAGTGTATATCGATAGAAGCAGAATAACCCGATTCTTGGTTGTTGTACTGATGGTTGGCCTTGCCCATGGTCTTTTTAAAGGTGTCCAAGACAACTATTTAGCAGAAATAGTTAAAATCAATGAATACGAAAGAGGTATTGTTGAGTTTTTCAGAGAGTTGCCCGGTCTTCTGTTAATTTTTATCATAGCAACAATGTATCGGCTAAGTGAGACAAAGGTCTTTAAAATAGGAGCTGCAATAACATTAAGTGGAATTTTAGGTCTCCTCCTATTTGGCACCGGCAAAATAATTGTTGTTTTCTTTATGGTTATTAATAGTCTTGGTGAACATATCATAATGCCGGTTAAAAGTTCTATTTCAATGAATTTTGCCAAAGAGGGCAAAAGTGGAGCATCGTTAGGGATTACTTCGGCATTAGACCATGCAGGTCAAATCGGCGGTTATCTGGTAGTATCTCTGCTATTTTTCCTGTTTCCTTACATGAACGTAGTCAAAGGCTCTTTAAAAAGCTTTAAAATAATATTTTTACTAGCAACAGTACTGCTCTTCGGAGCTACTTTAGTAGTCTTGGCAATGAAAGATCAGGGAATAGCTGTTAAACGAAATCGTCTCTATTTTGCCCGTAAGTTTGGTAAATACTATGGTCTTGAGATGTTTTACGGAGCTCGAAAACAGGTATTTATGACATTTGCCCCTTACGTACTAATTCTACACTATGGAGCCGATACCCTTGTAATTTCACTGTTATTAGCAGTCAGTGCAATCTTTGGAGTCATTTTTGCCCCTTTGGTTGGGAAATTAATCGATTATCTGGGTTATAAAATCGTTATGGTTTCTGATACTCTGGTTTTGGTAATTGTCTGTTTCTTCTACGGCTTCAGTCACCACTTTTTCAGTCATCAGACAGCTTTTATAGTTGTCTGCATTAATTATGTCCTTG